>DASUWY010000034.1 GCA_036378175.1 Thermoleophilaceae bacterium | reverse complement strand
TTCATGCACGGCGGCCTGCTCCACATCGCGGGCAACATGCTGTTCCTCTGGATCTTCGGAAACAACATCGAGGACTCGATGGACCGCTGGAGATTCGTTCTCTTCTACCTGCTGGGCGGAGCCGTGGCCAACTTCGCCCAGATCGCCGTGGGGCCCAGCTCCACCGCGCCGGGGATCGGGGCCTCCGGCGCCATCGCGGCCGTATTGGGAGGGTATGCGCTCTTATATCCGCGCGCCCGCGTGATCACCGCGGTGATCCTCATCTTCTTCATCACGCTGCTCGACCTGCCGGCGCTCGTGGTGCTCGGCGGCTGGTTCGTGCTCCAGCTCGTGGATGCAGCGGTTAATTCACCGCTCGGCGGCGGAGTGGCGTACTTTGCGCATATAGGCGGCTTCGCGTTCGGCCTACTGCTGATCAAGCTCTTTGCGAACCGCGTGAACAGGGACTACGAGCGAGTCAACCGGTTGCCGGTGTACTAATGGAACGACTGGTGGTACGCGGAATCGCGATTGCAATGATCGCGCTGATCGCGTTCCTCACCTTGGGCGTCGCGCTTCAGCACGGCGTGGACATCCTGGTGATCGTGTCGTTCGTGGTGCTGGCGATAGTTGGAATCGGAGTGCTGGGAGCTCTGGGATCGGATGAGTAGTGGCCACTAGTCCCAGCCCGCTCCAGGGCGGGTCGCGGCGACGGCAATATCGACGGCGGCGCGTACGAAGGCACAGGGTCCGGGCGCTTCTGGCCGTGCTGCTGCCGGTGGGTGGAGTCGCGGCCGCGTGGTTCCTGCTCTCCGACAACGGCGGCACGATCGGCGAGCACGTGGTGGCCCCGCCGCCACCCGCCGCAAAGGCGCACGCGCCGGCCGCCACGCCCTCGCTCCCCGGCAACCCGTACGAGGTCGAGCTTCAGCGGCCGGACCTCTTCCCGAGCCCGTTCAAGCACCCGCCGCGCGCGGCGCTCGTGTTCGACGTGCACACCGGACGCGTGCTGTGGCGGCGCAACCCGCTCCAGGTGATGCCGATCGCGAGCCTCACGAAGCTCATGACCGCACTGCTCGTGGTGGAGCACACCACCCCGAACGAGCAGGTGCTGATCACGCCGGACGCCCTCCACTACTCCGGCTCCGGCGTCGGCCTCCTGCCCAAGGGCAAGCACGTGAGCGTGAAGGCACTGATGTACGGGCTGCTGCTGCCGTCCGGCAATGACGCCGCGATCGCGCTCGCGGACAAGGTCGCGCACCGTCAGCCGCAATTCGTCGCGATGATGAACGAGAAGGCGCAGTCGCTCGGCCTGCGCTGCACGCACTTCGCCTCGCCGCACGGGCTCGAGCCGGCCAATCGTTCGTGCGCCGCCGATCTCGCCGCGCTCGCACGCATCGACCTGCACCACGGCCGCATCGCCAGGATCGTGCGGCAGGCCCACGCCGTCGTGCGCTTCCCGATCAAGGGCGGCAAGCTCTGGCTGAACAGCACCAATCCGCTGTTGCGACTGGGCTATCCCGGCACGATCGGCCTGAAGACCGGCGACACCGACGCCGCCGGCCACTGCTTCATCGGGATAGTGCGCCGCGGCCCGCTGACGCTCGGCGTGGTGCTGCTGCACTCACCGAACCCACAGCAGCAGGCACGAGTGCTGTTGAACAAGGCGTTCAGGCGGGACACACCTTAGGTACGCCCTATGCCCTATGCCCTATGCCCTATGCATCTTCCGCGTCGTAGGCGCGCTCTTTCACCATTTGATCGAGCTGCTCGTCGCTGCGCTCGTCGCCGGGATGCTCTTCCTCCATGTGCTCGCGCAGCTCTGTGGTGAGCTCCTCGTCGCTTGCCGCCTTGATCGTGCTTCCGCACTCGCAGTCGATCACTCGCACCTTCTCGCTCCTCGAAGTCGGGTTGTAGGCGCCTGTTACCCGATCGCGAGCAGCTCTCGCGCGCGCTTGGCGAGCTGGGGCACCGCGAGCGAGTCGAAGTCCGATGCGGCCTCCTCGAGGATCGTGGCCGCCACCTCGGAGCCGGACTCCCGCGCCAGCCGGCCGGCGAGCAGGCGAACCCGCGCGGCGTCCAGCGGCCGGCCGATCTTCAGCCAGGCGCGCCGCGCCTCCTTGAGCCTGTCGAGATCGCCAGTCGTGAAGCCGTCCGCCTGAAGGGCGGCCGCATGCCCGACGGGGTAGTGCAGCCGCTCGGCGAGCTCCATCGCCTCCTCCGCCGCCTCGCGCCCCTGCGCCTCGCGACCGGACATAGCGTACGCCTCCGCGCGCGAGGCCGTGGCCTGAATCGACTGCGAGATGAGCCCCGCCCGCTCGCACACGTCGAGCGCCTGGCCGAGCACGGTCACGGCGCCGGTGAAGTCCCCGCGGTCGCGCAGCACGTTCGAGAGCGCGAACAGCGCCGAGAATGCCGCCTCCGACCAGCCCACCTGCTCCGCCAGCTCGTGCGCCCGCCGGAAGAGCCGCTCCGCCTCGTCCCAGTCGCCGTCGCGCCAGTGCAGAAGCCCGCGCAGCACGTATGACAGGCACAGCTTGCCGGCCAGGCCCTGCTGCTCGCTCAGGCGCGCGCTGGCCTCGCTCGAGTCGCGCACGGCCGCCCAGTCCGCGCGGTGAAGCGCGAGCCAGCCGAGCGCCGCATGCAGCTCCACCTGGGACGGCACGTCGCCGATCTCCTCCGCGAGAGCGAGCGCGTCCGCGTACGCGGACTGCGCGTGCGGATAGTCGGCCTCCGACACCTCGAGGTGCTGCCCCAGCGCGAGCAGCGCGAGGATCGTCTCGCTCTGGTCCGAGCCGCGCGCCAGCTCAACAGCGCGCTCGAGGTTCTCGCGGGCCTTCGCCATGTCCCCGATGCGTCCGAAAACGCGGCCGAAGATCCCGTGCGCGCGCGAGGCGGCGCGCGTCTCGCCGAGCCGCTCGGCCAGCCGCAGCGCCTTCTCGGACGCGTAGATGGCCAGCATGTTGTCGCCGGTCTGCATGTAGAGCCAGGCGGCCTCCTCGTAGAGGCGCACGAGCTCGAGGCACGGCGGCCCGTCCTTGAGCAGGTTGATGCCCTTCTGGTGGTGCTCGATCGCCGCGCGGCGATCGCCCTTGTGCCAGTAGCCGGAGCCGATCTTGCGGTGGAGATCGGCGAGGCGCTCGAGGTTCTCGTGGCGGCGGTGGTGCTCGAGGCATTCCTCCCACACCTCGATCGCCGCGTCCACGCGGCCGAGGCGGAGCGCGGCGTCGCCCTGCTTCTCACCCACGCGGGCGAGCGCCTCGGGATCGTGACGGCGCGCGAGGTCCCGGGCCAGCTCGTAGTTCGAGAAGGCCTCGCTGTTCGAGTAGAAGCTCGATGCGGCGTCGCCCGCGGCCTCCAGGTAGTGGAGAGCCTTGCGCTCGATGCGCTCGAGCTCGGAGGCGTCCAGCGTGGCCTCCCGTCCGAGCGCGGCGGCGCGGCCGTAGTGCTCGGCCAGCAGCGCCACCACCTCGTCGGTGCGGTCGCCGGCGCGCTCCTCCACGAACATGCCCACCTCGAAGTGCTTGTGGGCGCGGACCGACTTGGGCAGCATCCCGTAGGCCACGTCGCGGATGAGCACGTGCTTGAAGGCGAGCTCTGGCTCCCCGGCCAGCCGGCTGCCCTCGCCGGGCACCACGATGTCCTTCTCCTGCAGGGCGGCGAGCGCCTGCGAGAGGTCGCGCCCCTCGCCCTCGGCCACGTCCACCAGCGAGCCCTGCCAGAAGGTCCGTCCAACCACCGAGGCGTGCTGCACGAGCCGGCGCTCGAACGGGTCGAGCAGGTCGAGCCGGGCCGCCAGCAGCGCCTGCACGGTGTCCGGCAGCTCGCCGCCGTTCGACCCGCCGTCCTCGGTCACGAGCCGCACCATCTCCTCGGCGAAGAACGGGTTGCCGCCGGCGCGCTCCGCCACCACCGGCACGAGCGACGCGTCCGCCGCTTCGGCGGGAAGCAGCGCCGCGATCAGGTCTCGCGTCTCGTCAGGGCTGAGCGGCTCGAGGAAGATCGAGGTGGCGCCGCGACGACCGCCGCCCCAGCCGGGCCGGCGCTCGAGCAGCTCGTCGCGCGCCAGGCAGAGGATCAGAAGCGGTCCGCGAACCCACTGGCCCAGGTGCTCGATCAGGTCGAGCATTCCCTGATCGGCCCAGTGGATGTCCTCGAACACGAGCACGAGCGCGTTGCGCCGCGCCATCGCCTCGATCGCGGACTGAACCGCCGCGAAGAAGCTCTCGCGCATTCGCTGGGGGTCCTGCATGTCGGGCACCGGCACGTCCGGCGGCACCTCCATGCCGAGCAGCCGCCCCATGAGCGCGGTCATGCGCTTGGGATCGCCGTCGTAGGGCAGCATCTCCACCTTCGCCGCCATCTTCTCCCAGGCCACGTCCGCCGGGTCCGAGTCCACGATCTCGCACTCGGCGCGCAGCACCTCGCCAAGCGCCCAGAACACGATGCTCGAGCCGTAGGGCAGGCATCGTCCCTGGCGCACGGTGGGCGGGTTCGGGCGGCGCGCCAGCTCTCGCTCCAGCTCGCGCATCAGCCTGCTCTTGCCCACGCCCGCCTGCCCGATCATGGTGACCAGGTGCGGCCGCCGCTCGTTCACCACCCGGCCGTACAGCGACGTGATCAGGCGAAGCTCCTCGCGCCGCCCCACGAGCGGCGCCTCGCTACGGCCGAGCACGCGGCCAGCCGGCTGAGCGGCCACCACGCCCACGGCCTCCCAGGCGCTCACGCGATCACTCTTGCCCTTCAGCTCGAGCGCCTCGAGCGGCCGGTACTCCACCGCGTGCTTGGTGGCGCGGTAGGTGCGCTCGCCGACGGTGACCGATCCCGGCCGCCCGGCGGTCTGGAGACGCGCCGCCACGTTCACGGTGTCGCCGATCACCGTGTAGTCGCGGCCCACGGCTCCCGCCAGCACCTCGCCGGTGTTCACGCCCACACGGAGCGCGAAGGTCACGCCGTGGGTGTCGTCGAGCGCCGCGTTGATGTCCGCCATCGCCGCCTGCATGCCGAGGGCCGCACGGACGGCGCGCTCAGCGTCGTCCTCGTGCGCCACCGGGGCGCCAAAGATCGCCATCACGTTGTCCCCGATGTACTTGTCGACGGTGCCGCCGTAGCGCTCCACCTCGTCGCCCAAGCGGCGCAGGCAGCGCTCCACGAGCCCCTTGACCGCCTCCGGGTCCATCCGCTCGGCCACGGCCGTGTAGCCGGAGAGGTCCGCAAACACAACTGTCACCTGGCGCCGCTCCTCAGGGAGCGTGCGCGCCTCCACGCCCGCCCGCGCCGGCTCCTCGAGCGGCGCGCCGCAGGACATGCAGAAGCGAGCCTCGGGCGGCAGCGGCGTGTCGCAGACGGGGCAGCGCCGCTCCAGCGCGGTGCCGCAGGACATGCAGAAGCGAGCGCCCTCAGGGTTCTCGTAGGAGCAGTTGGGACACGCTCGTGCCACCTCGCACCTGAGCGTACCCCCGAGCGGCTACCCGGGTGCGTGATGTTTGCTGCATTCCGGTCAATGCAACGCCGCGCCTGCCGATCACTTGGACGCAACCCCTTACCGACGGAGGACAGCTGTGAAGGAGTACCGCGACGAAGCGATGAAGCACCTCGAGGCCGCCGAGCGTGCGCTGCCGGACGTTCAGCAGAACGGCGCACTCTCAGGCTATGAGGTGAACGTCGCGATCGCCTCGAGTCTCGTGGCCATCGCCGAGACCCTGCACGCCATCCGCGCGAGCGTCGACAAGCTCGCCGCTTAAAGACGACTCCGGCTACGGCGCGGGCGGTATCAACACCGTCCGCGCCCTGGCCACCGCCGCGTGGCGCACCCACGAGCGCAGCGCGTAGAAGGTGCCTCGCGCGTGCCCATGGGAGTTCAGTAGCGACGTGTCCCAGTTCGCCGCGAACGGCGGCGACACGAGCCCGTACTGGAGCATCGACTTCACGTGCGGGTTGTGGTACGCGATCGAGAACGCCTTCCGCAGGTAGCTCGCCTGACGGCGTGAGCTCAGCCTGAAGCGGCCTCGCACCATGTAGCCGTACTCGGTGAGGTACAGCGGCAGGGTCCCGCCGCGCGGCGTGCGCAGCTGGCGATGACGGCGCAGCACGTAAAGCTCGTGCGTGAGGCGTCCCAGCGTGGAGATCGTCACGTCGTCGCGACCGCGGGGACGCGTGGTGGGGGCATGCGAGTAGTCATACGGATGGTGCGCATAGCCGTCCGCGAAGAGGTGGGAATGGCCGACCATCCGGCGCAGGAACACGAGCGGCGCCATTCCGGCCCGGCCGCGCGCCTGTGGCGAGGTCTCACCGATCAGCACCTTCGCCTTGGAGTCGGCGTGGCGGATCGCGCGGTAGCCCGCCAGGTAGAGCAGCTTGTAGATGTGCGGCGCGCTGTTGTGCGGCGCCAGCCAGCTCTTCCAGTTCGGCTCGTTCCAGATGCTGTAGCGGTCCACGCGCCCCTTGAAGTGCTTGGCGACGTCGCTCACGAACCTGCCGTACGCGCGCGGGTTGGGTCGGTAGACGCCGATGCGGTGGTTGCGCGTGGCCCACGCGGGTGCCGGCCCGGTGAGCGTCATCTCGATCCGGATGCCGTTGGCGGCGGCCTGATCGATCAGCGAATCGAAGTGCCACCAGTTGTAGGCGGGATGCCTGGGCGCATGCCTGCTGCGCGCGCGGGCCACCTCGTGCGCCCAGATGAAGTTCACCCGCAGGCGCGTGACACCCAGCTGCTTCGCCTTCTCGAAGCCTTTCTCCCGCCCGTACCAGGACTGGTTGAGGAAGACCTGGTCGTCCTGTAGGGCCACCTCCATGTGACGCGCCGCGTGGGCGGACGCGGCCGGCAGGAGCACGCCGGCGGTGGCAAGGGCAGTGATCGTGAGGTTCTTGAGGTGTCGTCGCATGTAGGGGTTCGGAACACGTCATGCCCGGGGCAGGTTGCGGTGCACGTCAGGACCCTGACGGCGTACCGCCGCTAAATTCCCCGTGCGACAGTTCCTGGATGTGTTGCACGAGGGAGAGGAGTGGTGATGCGCCGCGGAATTCTGGCTCTGTTCGTGTTCGCGGTGGGGCTTGTGGCGTTTGCCTCCAGCGCGTCGGCGAAGACGGTCTGGCTGTGCAAGCCGGGGCTGCGGCACAACCCCTGCACCAGCAGCATGACCGCCACGGTGGAGACGTCCGGTGGTCCCGCCGGCACGCAGCACGCGCATCCCTCGCGCAAGCCCAAGATCGACTGCTTCTACGTCTACCCGACGGTGAGCGGCCAGCCCGGCGTGAACGCCAACCGCCACATCGATCCGGAGGAGAAGGTGGTGGCGAAGGCCCAGGCATCGCGGTTCTCGCGGGACTGCCGCGTGTTCGCCCCCATGTACCGGCAGCTCACGGCGGGTGGAATCCTCAGCCATCCGGGTGAGATCGGGAAGGGCAAGGCGTACGGGGACGTGCTGGCCGCGTGGCGCGACTATCTCAAGCACTTCAACAGGGGGCGAGGGGTGGTGCTGATCGGGCACTCCCAGGGGAGCTTCGTGCTCGACCGCCTCGTGAGGGCCGAGATCGACCGCAGGCCGGCCGAGCGCAAACGGCTCGTGTCCGCGCTGCTGATCGGCGGCAACATCCAGGTGCCGATCGGCAAGACCGTGGGCGGTGACTTCAAGCACGTGCCCGCATGCACGCGCGGAGGCCAGATCGGCTGCGTGGTGGGCTACTCGACCTTCGACACCACGCCACCGTCCGACGCCCTGTTCGGGCGGGTGCCGGGCAGCACCACGCGGCAGATCCTCTGCGTGAACCCCGCGGCGCTGTCGGGCGACCACGGGAAGCTGCTCAGCTACTTCCCGACCATCGCCGAGCCGGGGCCGCTCTCCGCGGTCACGACGCCGCAGTTCAAGGCGCCCACCCCGTGGGTGTTCGTGCCGAACCTCTATACGGCGCAGTGCATGAACCAGGGCGGTGCGAGCTGGCTCCAGATCAACCACGCGGCGAACGACCCGCGCCCGATCGTGCCGCCGTCGCTCGGGCCGGCGTGGGGCCTCCATCTCGCCGACATGCAGCTTGCGATGGGGAACCTGGTGAAGCTGGTGAAGCTCGAGGCGAAGGCCTACGCGCGCAGGTGATCGAGCACCCAGGCGTGGACGTCGCTCATGCGGTTCACGGTGAGGGTGATGTGTCCCTCCTCGGGATAGATGCGAGCGTCGGCGCCGGCCACGTGACCGCTGAGCCAGCGGCCGTGGCCGGGCGGGACCATGTGATCCTGCTCGCCCTGCCAGATGGCGACCGGCACGCGGATCTCGCTCAGATCGAACCCCCAGGGCGCGAGGAAGGCGATGTCGTCGTCGAACCAGCCGTCGATGCCCGGCTCGAGCCCCTTCGTCACGCTCGCGAGGAGGAACTCGGCGAGCTCGCCCGTCAGCGCCCTTGCGTCCACCTCGCTCAGGTGGGGGCGGAGCGCGTCCGCGAGCTGCTCGGGCCCGACGGCGAGAATGCCCTCCGCCTGCTCCGCGAGGTTCTTCGTGAGCGCCTCGGGACCCTCGCGGGCTGCACCCATCTCCGCGATGTTGCCCTCGCCCATTCCGGCGAACCAGTCGAGGTCCGGCTGATCGGCCGGGCCGATACCGGCCACGCTCGCCGCCGCGGCGCAACGGTCGGGGAGCAGCGCCGCGCACGCGAGCGCGTGCGGACCGCCGCCCGACACGCCGTAGGTCACAAAGCGCTCGACTCCCAGGTGGTCGAGGATCGCCGCCACATCCGCCGCCGCGTCGGCAACCGTGCGTCCTTCGTGGCGGGTCGAGCCCGCGTATCCGGGGCGGTCATACACGAGCAGCCGCAGCCCGAGGCGCTCCGCGCTCTCGCCCTCGGAGCGCAGGACCGCTCCCGAACCGGGGGTGCCGTGGTGCACCACGGCGAGCGGCGCGTCCGGCGCCCCGAACTCGGTGGCGCTGAGGTTGCGCCCGTCAGAGGTCGGGACGTCGTGGGTTCGCTCCTCGGGCATGCGGCCGCGACCCTAGCGAACCCAACCCGAAGAGAAATGGAGCCTGCCGGGATCGAACCGGCGACCTCCTGCTTGCAAAGCAGGCGCTCTCCCAACTGAGCTAAGGCCCCTCGGCCCCTAATGGTAGGCGGGTTGCGCCTCCGCCTCACACCTTGTAAGGATGCCGATGGGATGGGTGGTTCGGGACAGTCGTCGACGTCGGCCAACAGCAGGCCGGCCGCGGCGTCGCGCGCGGACGTTTCGAACTTCGAGATCGTCTCGCACTACTTCGACGTCGCAGCGGAGCGGCTTGGGATGCGCGATGACGTGGCGGACGTGCTGCGCTCGTCGTATCGCGAGGTGCAGGTGCAGGTGGCGATCCCGCAGAGCGACGGGCGCATCCACACCTACAGGGGCTACCGCGTGCAGCACAACGGCGCGCGCGGGCCGTACAAGGGAGGCATCCGCTTCCACCCCGAGGTGGACCTCGACGAGGTGCGCGCGCTCGCGCAGCTGATGACGTGGAAGACCGCGATCGTGGGCATCCCGTTCGGCGGGGCGAAGGGCGGCGTGGACTGCAACGTGAACGAGCTCGAGACCGACGAGGTCCAGAAGATCGCGCGCTCGTTCATGGACAAGATCGAGAAGGTGCTCGGCCCCACGCGCGACATTCCAGCGCCGGATGTCGGCACCAACGCGCAGACGATGGCATGGCTGATGGACGAGTACGGGAAGCTGCACGGCCACACCCCCGCGGTGGTCACCGGCAAGCCGATCGAGCTGGAGGGCTCCTACGGGCGCGAGGCAGCCACCGGCCGCGGGCTGATCTACATGCTGCGCGAAGCGGGCCCGCACATCGGGCTGAGCGCGGCCGAGACGCGCATCGTGATCCAGGGCTTCGGCAACGTGGGGTCGTGGGCGGCGCGCATCAGCCACCAGCTCGGCTGTCCGATCGTGGGGATCTCGAACGTGGAAGGGGCGATCCGCAACGACCACGGCATCGACGTGGAGCGGCTGATGTCGTTCCTGCACGACGAGGGCGGGAAGCTCACCGACTTCGACGGCGCGGACGCGATCGAGCCGGAGGAGCTGCTCCAGGTTCCGTGCGACGTCTTCATCCCGGCAGCGCTCGGCGGCATGATCCACAAGGACAACGCGCACCTGCTCGACTGCAAGATGATCATCGAGGGCGCCAACAGCCCGACCACGCCGAAGGCGGACGAGATCCTCACCGAGGCGGGCGTGTACATCGTGCCCGACGTGATGGCCAACGCCGGCGGGGTGGTGGCGTCCTACTTCGAGTGGGTGCAGAACCTGCAGCACTTCCGCTGGGACGAGCGCGAGGTGAACGACAAGCTCGGCAACGTCATGCGCCGCGCGTTCCGCGACGTCGCCGAGCGCGCCAACCGCGACAAGACCTCACTGCGCGTGGCCTCGTACGAGCTCGGGATCGAGCGCGTGCTCGCGGCGGCGAAGACTCGCGGCTACATCGGCTAGCAGCCCGACCGGGCGAGAAGCGGCAGCTGGGGGAGCCGCGCGCCCGCGGCTCCCCCGCTGCCGGTTAGCGGCTTTCTTGCCGCTCCGAACGACGGAACCCTCCATGCCGTCGTGTTCCCTTTTATCGGCGCCACGTCAGGCGCCCGCAGCCCTTCAAACCCGAACTGGACGAACGTCTGGGTTTGGGTCTTTTGAGCGTTTTCGGCTACTCGAAGTCGAAGTCGCGCGGCGGCTTCTGCTCGAACCAGAGGCGGTCGTGCTCGGGCGCGTCTTGGAGGAACTCGGGCGTCTCTTCGAGGACGTCGTCGTCGGAAGAGGCGGGAGGCCCGAGGTCGGAGGTGGGAGGGTCTGGGTCCGGCCGGTCGGAGGCGGGAGGGTCGGAGGTCGGAGGTTCTGGCTCCGGTTCCCTCATCGCTTCTGTTTCAGGCTCGGGCTCTAGCTCCGGCTCGAGGCCCATAGGAGCCGGCTCATCCGGCAGCGGCTCGGGCTCCTCCGCACTCTGCAACTCCGCACTCTGCTCCTCTGCAGTGGCAGGCTGCGGAAATTCGCGCCGTGCAGGACCGAGCGCCTCCGCTTCTTCCTGGGCGATCTCCTCGTCGCTCGCGCCGTGGCGGCGCTTGAGCTCGAGGTGCTCCCGTATCGCGTCGTCCAGAAGCCCCATCGCGCGCGTAGAGTAGCGAGCTTGGCAGCCGGGTTACGTGGCGGCGGCCGCCGGCTCCGCGCGCTCCACCCGGTTCTTGCCGCCGCGCTTGGCTCTGTAGAGCGCCGCATCGGCGGCGGCGATCAGGGAGACCTTGTCGCCCGCCGATTCCGGCATCGACGCCACGCCGAAGCTCGCGGTTACCTTGAGCGTGCCCTTGCCGTCGAGCCGCTTGATGTCGAGGGCGGCAATCGTGGAGCGCATGCGCTCGGCGAGAAGCTCCGCGCCTGAGAGGTCGGTCTGCGGGAGGATCACGGCGAGCTCCTCGCCGCCGTAGCGCGCGGGCTCGTCGATGTCACGCGAGAGCGAGCGCAGGCAGCGCGCCACCTCCACCAGCACCAGATCGCCCTGCTGGTGCCCGTAGGTGTCGTTCACGCCCTTGAAGTTGTCGATGTCGAGCATCGCGAGGCCCACCGCGCTGCTGAAGCGGCGGCTGCGCTCGATCTCGTTGTCGAGCGACTCGTGGAAGTGGCGCACGTTGAAGAGCCCGGTGAGCTCGTCGGTGACGGCCTGGTGCTGGACCGTCTCGTGCAGGTTCGCGTTCTCGATCGACACGGCCGCCTGGCCCACGAGGTAGGCGAAGAGATCCCGCTCGGTGTCGTTGAAGTCCGGGCCCTCCCGCACGATCGAGATAACGCCCACGTAGTCGATGTCGCTGCCCGCGCCGATGCGCGCGCGAAGCGGGCCGGCCAGCGCGTGCACGCCGTCGATCGAGGCGGACGTGGGGCGGTGCTGCTCCACCGGCTGGTCGCTCGAGGTGGGCTCGAGGTTGGCGAGCAGCTCCGCCACGTTCTCCTCCCGGATCCGAAACGCGTCGCGCTCGGCCGCGGTGAGCGCGCGCATGAGGCGATCGTGCGACCCGCCGACGTGCACGGAGTGCATCCGCCGGGCGTCGATCGGTACCGCGCGGCCCGCATCCGCCTCGCAGGCCTCCACGGCCGTGCGGACGGCCAGCTCGAGCAGGCCCTGGCGGTCCAGCCCGGCGGCGAACGCGTCGCCCACGCGGCGGATCGTCTCCTCCAGCTCGCGGCGCTTGCTCTCGACCTCCTGGATCTTCGCCTCGAGCTCGCGCGACATCTTGTTGAACTCCTGCCCGAGCGCCGCGAACTCGTCGTCGCCGTGGGTGGGGACGGGGGTGCTGAAGTCGCCCTTCGAGAGCCGCCTGGCCGCGCCGAGGAACTGGTCGATCTGGCTCTGGAGGGCGCGGACGATGAACACCGACAGCACTAGCGCGAGCACGAGGAACCCGAGGAGGATCACGCCGATCAGCACGCGGCTCTGGCTGATCGAAGCCGTGATGCCCTCCGACTGGGTGAACACCCCTATCGAAACCGGCGGCCCCACCGGCTCCTGAAGCTCCTCGAAGCGCCCCCGGTAGCTCTTGCCGCCGATCTCCACCTTGCCGGAGGTGGGAGGGACGTTCGAGTTGCCCTCATTCAGCGTCGAGGCGAGTCGCCGGCCGCCGGTGAAGATCCGCACGTCGAGGTCGGTGAGGCCGGCGACCGTGTCCGCGAAGCTGCTCGGCGTGACCACCGATACCGCAAGCGATCCGAACTGCTTCCCGCCCTTGGTCGTGGGGGCGGCGAGCGCGGGCGCGAGTGGCGGCGAGCTGCCCGCGGCAGCAATCAGCCGCCTGTTGGTGCGGTAGAGCGCGAGGCTCGTGACGGGTGGCTTGATCAAGCCCGCGAGCTGACGCTGTGCGGCCGCCGGGGTGCGGGCGGCGAGCGCACGCTGGAGCCCAGGCTGGCGCGCGATGCGGCGCAGCTCCGGCACAGCCTCCGCGCGGTTCTGGCGGTACACGGCAAACGCCACGCGCAGCCCTTCCGCTATTCGGGCATCGGCCTTCCCGATCTCGCTCTGCGACGTGATGCTGAACAGCACCAGCGCCACCGCGCCCATGGGCACAACGACGATGATCGTGAAGAAGAGGAGGAGACGACTGCGGAAACTCATGCGTCCATGGGCCGGCTCGAAGGCTACCCGCGTGCCCCGGCCTACAGACCCATAAGGGACATTCGTTCTAGCCTCTGCAGAGCCTCCCGGCCGCTACCATGAACGATCCGAGGCACGTTCCGTGCCCCTCGGGGCTATAGCTCAGTTGGGAGAGCGCCTGGATCGCACCCAGGAGGTCGCCGGTTCGAGTCCGGCTAGCTCCATCCGCAGATCTGCCTCGACTCGCGATCGAACGACGATGCGGGCCCGCCAGGCGGACCCGCACCATCACCTCCTTTCCGTTGCGCTTACGCCTGGACCGGCTCGCGCCGCGCGTCATGCTCGAGGCGGAACTTCGGCAGCCACTCGAGGCGCTTCGGCAGGTACCAGTTCCAGTCGCCCAGGAGCTTCATCGTGGCCGGCAGGAGAACGGCACGCACGATCGTCGCGTCGATGAACACGGCCACGGCCAGGCCCACACCCAGCTCCTTGAGCATGAGCACGCCGAGCGACGCGAAGATCGCGAACACGGCGACCATCACGATCGCGGCGCTGGTGACCACGCCGGCCGTCGACATGATCCCGCGCTCGATCGCGTCGTCTGTCCTCATGCCGCGATCGAACGCCTCGCGGATGCGGCTGAGGATGAACACGTGGTAGTCCATCGACAGCCCGAAGAGGACGACGAACAGGAACACCGGGATCCAGGACTCCACCGAGCCGGTGGCCTTGAACCCGAGCAGCGACTCGAACCAGCCCTTCTGGAAGACCAGTACGAGCACTCCATAGGCCGCGCCGACCGACAGCAGGTTCATCAGGACCGCCTTCACGGGGATGACGATCGAGCGGAACGTGAGGAGCAGCAGCACGAAGGCCACCGTCAGCACGAACGCGAACACGATCGGAGCGCGCGCGTGCAGGAGGGTGTTGAAGTCCTTCGACTGAGCGGTCAGCCCCGACACGTTCGCGGTCACGCCCTCAACGCTGCCGACGGTCTGCGGGATGAGCCGCGTGCGCAGCGCCGCCAGAGCGTCGTTCGCGCGGGTGTCGGTTGCGTTTGCGGCGTGGACGGGCAGCGAGACCACGGCAACCGTCTTCGCCGGGTTCGTGTCCACGCGAACGGGGTCGCTGAAGCGCCCGCTGTCGATTGCACGGCGCTCGAGCTGCTGGATTGCCCGCTGCACCGGCGGGGCGTTCACGCGCGGAGCCTGGATGACCACCTGCGCGGGCACGCCGTCGCCCGGGAACGCGGCCTGCGCGAGCTTGATCGTCTTGGTGACGGACAGGTTCTGCGGGAGCGCGTTGATTCCGGAGCTTCCGGTGTGCATGCCGAACGCCGGGATGGCCAGCGCGACGAGCACAGCGGTCGCGGTGGTGGCCGCCACTGCCGGATGCCGGAGCACCGGCCTCAGCACTGCCGCCAGGAACCGTGACTCCGCGCCCTGCTCGCGCCGCCGGCCGATGATCGGCACGCGGCCCTTCATCACCTTGTCACCGAGCTTCGACAGGATCGCGGGCAGGACCGTGACCGAACCGAGGACGGCGACGGCCACCACGAGGATCGCGCCGGTGGCGTAGGACTCGAACGTGTTGTCGCCCGTGAAGTACATCCCGGCCATCGCGGTCATCACGGTGAGGCCTGAGATCAGCACCGAGCGGCCCGATGTGGCGGCCGCGGCCTCGAGAGCGGCCTCGGGACTCTTGCCCGCGGCACGCTCTTCGCGTTCCCGGCGCAGGTAGAACAGCGCGTAATCCACGCCCACGGCCATACCGATCAGGAGGATCACCTCGTTGACCGAGGAGTCCACGGCCGCGAAGTGGCTGGGGATCGCGATCAGGCCATACGTGGCGAACACTGCGGTGAGCGCAAGCAGAACCGGCACGCCGGCGGCGGCCAGCGCGCCGAACGCGATCACGAGAATGCCCAGCGTGATGGGAAGCGACAGCTTCGTGGCCTTCGACAGGTCGGAGCTGACGGACTTCTCCACGGCCTTCTGGACGCTCGCGTCGCCGAACTGCTCGATGCGCAGCGAGGGGTGCGCCCGGGCGGCCGCTGCGGTGGCGGCCAGCATCGGGTCGACCCGATCGACGTGCTGGTACTGCGTGTCGTTCGCCGTTCCCTTCACCTCGAACGTGACGAGCGCGGAGCGCCCGTTGCGCGAGATCTGCCCGGCGTTGCCGGGGGCGAACGGTGAGCGGATGTTGGTCGCGTTGCCGGTGGCGCGGATGCGCCGGACGACGTCAGCCACTCCGCTCTGGATATCGGCGCGCGAAGCGCCGCTGCGCGCCTCGACGATTACCTGCTCGGCGTAGTTGCGCTTGAACGCCGACCGAAGCACGGCGTCCGCGCGGCCGGACTCGCCGGTCCGCGAGGTCTGCGAGTTGCCGAGCTGCTTCGTGCCGATCGCGCCGCCGATCGCGAACGCGACGAGCACGAAACCAAGCCACCCGAAGATGGCGATCTTGCGGTGCCGCGCGCTCCAGCGCCCGGCCCGCGCTGCGATGTTTCGCTTGGTTTGCATGTCCCCTCCTGGGTGACTGGTTTGCATGGGCCAAGCGTCCTTCGCGCGGGCGCTGCGGTCGTCGTCGGAGGGTCCGATTCGGTCTCGCCGAGTTGGCGATCTCGTCTCCTACCTCAGTAGGAGGCAGGGGGTGTGGCGGTGGGCTACGGTCGCTTCGTGAGCCGCGTGAAGTCCTTCGTTCATCGCCGTGGGCTCGATCTGCTGATCGTGCTGGCCGCGGCGGAAGCCGCCGTGGAGGTCGCGCTGCGGACCGACACCCAGCACGCGCCAACGACCACGGCGTGGTTCGGCGCGCCGGCCGTGGCGGTGGTCGTGCTCACTCTGCTCGGCCGCCATCGCTGGCCGTTCGCCGCTCCGGCCGTGATGTGGCTGCTGGCGGCCGCCTGCTCGTTCGTCGACGGGCGGCTGATCACGTTCCCGTTCGCCGTGCAGCTGGCCGGACTCGTGGCCGCCTTCCTGCTGGGGAACCTGCGCGACGAGCGCGAGGGACGCATCGGCCTGGCGATCGTTGCCGGATCCGCGGCGATCGTGGTGGTTCACGACCCAAGCCACACCGTCACCGAGCCCTTCCTGCTCACCGGACTGTTCGTGCTCTCCTGGTTCGCCGGGTTCGCGCTGCGCGACCGTGGCGTCCGCGCGGAGCTGGCCGAGCAGCGGGCGCGTGAC
Source organism: Thermoleophilaceae bacterium (assembly GCA_036378175.1). Lineage (GTDB taxonomy): Bacteria > Actinomycetota > Thermoleophilia > Solirubrobacterales > Thermoleophilaceae > JAICJR01. Next base: position 165,754 of record DASUWY010000034.1, on the reverse strand, counting down.
GCCGAGCGCGAACGCGAGACCGCCGCGAGGATCGCGGTGGCCGAGGAGCGCATCCGGATCGCGCGCGAGCTCCATGACGTGGTGGCCCACGCGGTGAGCGTGATGGTGCTGCAGGTGGGCGCGGTGCGTCACCGGCTCCCGGCTTCCGACTCCCGCGACTCCGAGGCGCTGCTCGGCGTCGAGGAGACCGGCCGCGAGGCGCTCACCGAGATGCGGCGGCTCCTGGGCGCGCTGCGGCAGAGTGACGAGGAGCCAGAGCTGGGACCGCAGCCGGGCCTCGCCCGGCTCGAGCCGCTGCTCGACGAGGTGCGCCGCGCCGGCCTTCCGGTGCACCTTCGCGTGGAGGGCGAACCGGTCCCGCTCCCGGGGGCGATCGACCTCTCCGCATACCGGATCGTGCAGGAGGGGCTGACAAACGCGCTCAAGCACGCGCACGCAAGAAACGCTGACGTGGTGCTGAGCTATGGCGCGGACGCGCTGGGCATCGACGTGCGCGACGACGGCGATGGCACAGGCGTGGGGGTCGGCGTGAGCGGCGGCTACGGCCTCGCCGGCATTCGAGAGCGGATCCGGATCTACGGCGGCGAGATGACCACCGGCACCGCGAACGGGGGTGGGTTCGTGCTCAGGGCGCGGCTCCCGATGGGTGGCGATCAGCCATGAGCATCAACGTGCTGGTGGCCGACGATCAGTCGATGGTTCGGGCCGGTTTCCGGATGCTCCTCGCCGACGAGCCGGACATCGACGTGGTGGCGGAGGCCGGCAACGGGCTCGAGGCCGTGCAGAAGGCGGCGCGCTTCGACCCAACCGTGATCCTGATGGACATCCGCATGCCCGAGCTCGACGGCCTGGAGGCCACGCGCCGCATCGTGGAGGCCGATCAGTCCGCGCGAGTTCTCATCGTCACGACCTTCGACCTCGACGAGTACGTGTACGAAGCGCTGCGCGCGGGCGCCAGCGGCTTCGTCCTGAAGGACGAGCCGCCTGAGCGGCTCATTGCGGCGGTGCGCACGGTCGCCGCGGGCGAGGCGCTGCTGTCGCCGACGATCACCAAGCGCGTGATCAAGAAGTTCACCCGCCTTCCGCGGGCCGACCCACCGGCCGCGATCGAAGAGCTGACCGCGCGCGAATTTGAGATCTTCCGGCTCGTGGCCGAGGGACTGTCCAACCCGGAGATCGCCCAGCAGCTGTTCATCGGCGAGACGACGGTCAAGACGCACGTCACGCACATACTCCAGAAGCTGGGGCTTCGCGACCGTGTGCAAGCGGTCGTGCTCGCCTACCGCACCGGCCTGGTGGAGACCGAGGCCGAGCCTCTCAGCTGACTACGGTCACTGCATGAAGCCGGACCTGACTGACCTGCTTTCGTCGCTCGTGGCCGCGCCGTCGGTGAACCCGTCGCTCGTCCCGGGCGGCGCCGGCGAGGAGGAGATCGCGACGCTGATCGAGGCGTGGGCTCGCGATGCCGGGCTCGAGAGCGAGCGTCTCGAGGAGACGCCAGGCCGCCCGAGCGTCCTTGTTCGCGCGCGCGGCAGCGGCGGTGGTCGCACGCTGCTCCTCTGCGGGCACATCGACACCGTGAACGTGGAGGGCATGACCGGTCCGCACGCGCCGCGCATCGACGGCGACCGGCTCTACGGTCGCGGCGCCTATGACATGAAGGCGGGCGTGGCCGCGGCGCTGATGGCCGCTCGCGAGGCCGCTCAGCTCGGTTTGGCGGGCGACGTGGTGGTTGCCGCGGTGGCCGACGAGGAGCACGCGAGCCTCGGAGTGCAGGAGGCGCTCCGCCACGTCTCGGCCGACGCCGCCGTGGTCACCGAGCCCACCGAGCTCGAGCTGGCGGTGGCACACAAGGGCTTCGTCTGGAGCGAGGTGGAGGTGACCGGCCGTTCGGCGCACGGCTCGCGACCGCACCTCGGCGTGGACGCCATCCTCAAGATGGGCGCCGTGCTTGGGCGGCTCGAGCAGCTCGACCGCTCGCTGGCCGAGCGCACACATCCATTGCTCGGACGTGCCTCGGTGCACGCTTCGGTGATCGAGGGGGGCGTGGAGCTGTCGAGCTATCCGGCGCGGTGCAAGCTCGGCCTGGAGCGCCGGACGCTTCCGGGCGAGACGGGCGAGCAGATCGAGGCCGAGCTCGTGGCCCTGCTGGACGAGTGCCGCTCGGCGGACCCCGAGTTCGAGGCCTCCCACCGCATCCTGCTCGTGCGCGAGCCCTTTGAGATCGACCAGCGGGACGAGCTCGTGGGTCTCGTGGCCGAGGCCGCGGGCGAGGTGCTGCCGGAACCGCCCAAGATCGGCGGCGCGAGCTACTGGGCCGACTCCGCGTTCATCGCCGCCGCCGGGATCCCCACGGTGCTGTTCGGTCCTGGCGGCGAGGGTGCGCACGCCGTCGAGGAGTGGGTGAGCCTGTCGGACACCGAGGCGGTGGCGCGCATACTGCTGCGCCTGGCCGAACGCTTCTGCGCGTGAGAGCGGTCGTCAATTCCGCGTACGACCCCGCTGCGGTGCCTGCGCCCAGCAACGAGGCCGCCGAGTTCCACCGCGCCCTGCCGGGATACGCGCCCACGCCCGTGCACCGGCTCGGCGCCGTCGCGTCCGAGCTGGGACTGGCGGCCGTGCAGGTGAAGGACGAGTCCGACCGATTGGGACTGCCCGCATTCAAGATCCTCGGCGCGTCGTGGGCTGTGGAACGTGCGCTGCGCGACCAGCCGGCCGTGCACACGCTGGTGGCCGCCAGCGCCGGGAATCATGGGCGAGCGGTGGCACACGCCGCCGCGCTTCGTGAATTGGGTTGCCGGGTGTTCCTGCCGGAGCGGTCGCTCGCCGCGCGCCGGCAGGCCATCGCGAGCGAGGGCGCCGACGTGGTGGTGGTGAACGGCACCTACGAGGACGCCGTGGAGGCCGCCGCGCGTGCGGCGGAGGAGGACGGGATCGCGCTCATCGCCGACGTCGGAGAAACCGGCCCCGCCGAATGGGTGATCGACGGCTACGCAACCCTCTTCTCGGAGGCCGCCGAGCAGGCCGCCTACGACCTCATCCTCGTGCCGGTTGGAGTGGGCTCGCTGGCCGCCGCCGCCGCGAGGCACGGAGCGCAGGTGGGCGCTCGCGTTGTTGGCGTCGAGCCGGCCACGGCAGCCTGCCTCAGTGCCTCGCTGGTACGCGGCGCGCCCACGGCAGTGCCCACCCCGGGAACCACGATGGCGGGGCTCGACTGCGCCGAGGTCTCATCCGCCGCCTGGCCGAGCCTGCTCCACGGGATCGCCGGCACCATCACCGTCACGGACGATGAGGCCCATGCCGCCATGCAGGACCTCGCCGCGGGCGGCCTCACCATCGGCGAGTCCGGCGCGGCGCCGCTCGCCGGGCTGCGAGCACTGCAGAGCGACGAGGACTGCCGCGAGCTTCGAGAACACCTCGCCACCGGCCGGCACACACGCGTGCTCCTGATTGCCTCCGAGGGCAGGACCGGCGTGGCCGCCTGATCACTTCACGGCGGTCGCCTCGATCTCCACCAGCAGCTCAGGCAGGGCCAGACGCGAGATGCCCAGCAGCGTGGACGTGTGGCGCACGCCCGCCTTGCCCAGCCGCGCGCCCACAGCCGGCGCCGCCTCCCGGTAGGCGGGCAGGTCCGTGACGTAGATCGTGAGGCGCACGAGGTCGGACATCTCGTAGCCCGCCTCCCGCAGCACCGTCTCGAGGTTGTCGAGGGCCTGCAGGGCCTGTGCCTGCATGTCGCCCTCGTGCAGCGGCCGGCCGTTCTCGTCCACCGAGGTCTGCCCGGCGCAGTAGAGCGTGCGCTCGGCGCCGACGACTTCCTTGCCCTGCACGAAGCCGAGGCGGTCCTGCCATGTCCACGGGTTTATTACGCGGCTGTCCATCAGCTCGCCAGCACCCGCACACCGTTGCGCTCGAGCGCGGCGCCCATCGCGGCGAAGTCCGGCGGCTCGAGGTCGGCCGGAGCCTCTCCGGCGGCCGACACCGGCACTCCGAACTCCTCGAAGAACTCCTCGAGCGCCGCCGGCTGGTGGATGAAGAGCAGCCTGGCGGGACCGTCGGTGGCGTTCCTGAACGTGTGCGGCACGTTGGGCGGGACGGCGATCGCCGTGCCCGGGCCGCCGCTGATCGTTTGGCCGTCCAGCGTGAACTCGTACTCGCCCTCGAGGACGTAGAAGAGCTCGCGGTACTCGTGCTTGTGCAGCGGTGGCCCGAAGCCGGGAGTGGTGGACACCTCGAAGCAGAAGTACGCGCCGCCGGTGTCGGCGCTGCGCACCCTGTAGGTGACGTAATCCCCACCGCCCACGAGCAGCGAGCGGCCCTCACCCGGCCGGCTGACGATCACCTGCTCACTCATTTGTTTCTCCTTTGCTTTCGATCTCGCCGGCGCAGGTCGGCGACCAGTGTTCCGATTGCCCATCCCAACGCCTCCCCGATCTCAGCGCCGGTGAGGCCGTTCTCCTCACGCATCGTGGTGTAGGCGAGCATGTTGTGGAGGTAGCCCAGCACCGCCTCGGCGCGGCGCAACTCGTGCTCGCGGAGCGCGCCCACCTCCTCGTGCAGCGCTCGGCGGATCGCCCCCATCCGCTCCTGGCGGCGGTGCGAGCGCACCTCGCGCCCGAGCTGCGAGAGCGCCAGGGCGCGGACGAGCCCGGGCCGGTCGTCGAAGTGACGGCACTCCATGCGAAAGCGCTCGGCAGTGTCGTCGAGGCTGCGGGGGAACGGGTGGTTGAAGAGCTCATCCCCGATCCAGCGGCCGGCCGCCTCGAGCAGCTGCTCGCGCGTGGCGTAGTAGCGGTAGATCGTCCGCAGCGAGACGCCGGAAGCCGCAGCCACCTCGGGCACCGTCAGCTCGTCCGCCTCACCGCTCTCGAGCAACTCCGCCACGGCGCCGAGGATCCGCTCGCGCGTGACCTCGGCGTGTTGTTCGCGGAGGCTCACAGCATTCATGACATGAAGCGTGTCACATTGACGCGCTACATGTCAACATGCGCGAGCCCGATGCACGCCCTCGGCCACCTGTCCGCCACCCGACAGCCCGGCCAGGACGACGCGCATCTATCTTGCGATGGCTGTGTTACCTGCCCGTATGCGAGTGACGAGCAAAGTGTTCTGCAGCCTCGCGGCGCTCTCGGCGCTCGCGGCACTGTCCCTGTTCGCCGGGCGCGCGCACGCCGCGTCCCAGGTCTTCCAGGCGCCGTGCATGCCGGGCCAGGCGCAGCCCATGTGCTACGCCGAGAACGCGAAGCTCGACTTCGTGGACGACGGTGACACGATCGACGTCCGGATTCCGGGTGCCGGCAATCACCGCATCCGCTTCACCGGGGTGAACGCCACCGAGCAGTCGATCTACAACAGCAGCCTTGCCAAGCAGCAGGGCGAGTGCCATGCCCTGAATGCGACCTACCTGACCACCAGCATGATCAGGCGCAGCAACAACCAGGTGCGGCTCGTGTACCAGAACAAGCTCACGCGCGCGGGAAACAGGTTCGTGAAGGACATCCAGGTGTACATCCGCGGCTCCTGGCACGACCTGAACGCGCTGCTCGTGTCGCGAGGCGACGCTCTCTTCCTGCCGAACTCGAACGAGTTCGCGTGGAACCGCCAGTACATGTACCTGATGCAGCAGGCCGCGGCGCGCCGGATCGGGCTGTTCGATCCCACCTTCTGCGGCTTCGGGCCGGATCAGGACATCCCGATCCGGGTGACGGTGCACTGGAACGCCAAGGGCAACGACACGTTGAACGTGAACGGCGAGTACGTGCGCGTCTACAACCAGGGTCCGCGCCCGCTCGATCTGAGCAACTGGTGGGTGCGCGACTCCGCCACCAAGCGTTTCCACTTCCCGGCGGGCACGACGGTCCAGCCGGGCGACCACGTGACGGTTCACGTGGGCAGGGGCACGGACACGCTCGACACCTTCTACTGGGGCATCCGCTATCCGCTCTTCAACAACATCAACACGGAGAAGCAGATCGGCGACGGCGCCTACCTGTTCGACCCCCAAGGCGATCTGCGCGCGTGGCAGATCTATCCCTGCAGGATCCAGCCCGGCTGCACCAATCTGCCGCCGAGCTAGCGGCTACTGGTCCTGATCCGCCTGGACGTCGCCGCCCGGCGGCGCTGAGAGCCTGCCGCTTCCGCAGCCAGGTGCCGCGTACACCACCCATGAGTGGTTGCGATAGATCCGCGTGTAGCCCGCCGGGGGCTTGACCGTGGCGAAGTGAACGCGGTCGAAGCCCCACATCTGCTGCGTCGGCCGCGGCTCGAGCATCAGCGGCCCCACCTTCGTCTTCGATCCCTCCACGAGATCGATCGACCGGGGTGGCGCATTCAGCCAGTAGCGCAGGTCGGGCATCGCCTTGTGGCCGATCGTCGAGATGGTGCCGCAGCGCTCGAAGCGCGCCCGCACCACCGGCGACGTGCCCACCAGCTTGAGGTCCGCGTAGTTGCGCGCCTCGCGGTTCATCGTGTTCTTGATCGAGTGGAGCTTGCTCGCCTGAGCCGGGATGTAGGCCAGCGAGAGCACGAGCGCCAAGACGCCCACGCCGGCCCACACCTGGCGCGGCTGGCCCGGCCGGAGCTTCATCCAGCCGAATACGGCGAGGCCGTAGACCACCGTGAGCAGCGCCCCCGGCGTGACGAGGTAGCGCTGGATCAGCGACAGGCCGATCAGGGACGTGACGACGATGAAGAGAGTGAGTGCCGCGGCCACGCCCACGAGGGGCGCGAAGCGCCTGCGCGCATAGAGCCACGCGAACACGAGTCCAGCTGGCACCCCGGCCATGAGCGGCCAGAGGAGGAGCAGCTTGTAGTACCAGGTGGTGCGCTTTGGAATTGTGAGCGGCGGACGGTCGCGGTTCACCTCTCCCGCCAGCGTCTTCGTGCCGTGCAGCGAGTGCAGCGGCTGGCCCGTGATGATCCAGTCCTGCGCGACCCACAGAGCAGGTGCGGCGAGCGCGAGCGAGCTGAGCTGCACGCGCTCGCGCGTGTCGAGCCCGCGCCAGAGGTACGCCACGTACAGAACGGACAGCACCCACGCGTCCGGCCGCATCAGCCCCGCCACCGCGAGCACGAGCAACACCGGCGCTCCGCGCTTGGGCCTCCGTGTCTCGAGCAGCAGCGCCCACGCCACGAGCGCCGCGAACGCGAGGTCCTGGTAGCCGATGAGTGCGAAGCGGTCGAGGCTCGGCCGGGTGGCGACCACGACGGCGGCCACCACGCCCACGGCCGGGCTCCACAGCTCGGCTCCCAGGCGGTAGATGAGCCAAGTGAGGAAGCCGAGCGCCAGCAGCGTGAAGGCCACCATCACCTTCGCGGAGCCGTCTGCCGCCAGCAGGGCGGGGAAGCTCACGAGGGTCTGGAGCGGGTGCGGCGTGGGCGCGAACACGCCCGTGTAGTCGGGCGTATGCCCGTGGACGATGTCGCGCGCCCAGAGGAGCGAATAGCGCGCGTCGAAGTTGACGTAGCTCGGCTTGTAGAGAAGCCACAGCACAGCGGGCACGCCGAGGATCACGGCGAGCGCTGGCAGCACCCTGCGCGCCTTCGCGGAAATCTCGCCCCGACGAAGTGCGGCCGGCGCCAGTCTGGGACGCGTGGCGGTGGCCATCCGGCCAGGTGACTCTAGCGGCTGCGTGACAGGATGCGCGGATGCCGAAGCTCACCTACCTCGGGCCCGAAGGCACGTTCACCCATCAGGCCGCCCGCGACCTCGCGCGTGCCGGCGAGGAGCTCGAGCCGCTCGGAAGCGTGCGGGACGTGGTGCAGTCGGTGGAGAAGGGAGAGGCGGCGGCCGGGGTGGTGGCTTTTGAGAACAGCCTCGAGGGTCCGGTGCCGGCGAACCTCGACGAGCTCCTGCTCCAGACCACGCGCTGCGTGATCTCCGGCGAGCGGGTGCTGCCGGTGTCCTTCACGCTCTTCCGCACGCCGGATGACGACTCACCGCTCGAGGTGGTGACGAGCCACGCCTTCGGCTTGGCCCAGTGCTCGCGCTTCATCGAGGAGGCCGGCGTGGAGGCGCGCGAGGCGCCGAGCACCGCCGGTGCCTGCCGCGATCTCGCGGAGTCGCCGAAGCGCGGCTGGGGCGCGATCGGGCCTCCGGTGGCGGGCGACATGTACGGACTGCGAGCGGAGCGCGATCACATCGAGGACGACGAGCGAGCGGCCACGCGCTTCGTGGTGCTGCGGACGAGCTGTCCGGATCCCACCGGGAAGGACCGCTCCGCCTTCTCGTTCAGGCCCAGCCACGACGAGCCGGGCAGCCTCGTGCGGCTCCTCCAGGAGTTCGCGCTGCGCGACATCAACCTCACCGCGATCAAGTCGCGCCCGACGAAGGAGCTGCTCGGTGAGTACATCTTCTACATCGAGTGCGAGGGCCACATCAAGGAACCGCACCTTCGTGACGCGCTGCTTGGCGTGCTGCGTTTCGACAGCGTGACCCGCTTCCTCGGGTCGTTCCCCGAGGACTCCGGGCGGCCGCCGCAGCACAGGGTGGACGCGAGCGGGGCCGCCGCGGCGTACGAGGAGATGCTTGGAAAGGTGAAGGTGGAGCCGTGAGCCTCACGCGGATCGGCGTGGCCGGCCTCGGCCTGATCGGCGGCTCGATCGCGCGGCGGCTCGCGGAGCAGCCGGACATGTACGAGCCGATCGGGTTCGACGTCCAGCGTCAGCCGCGTTCCGGCCTCGAGCTCGCAGATTCGCTCGAGCAGCTCGCGGAGGGCGCGGACATGGTGGTGGTGGCCGTGCCGCCCCACGTGACGGGCGAGGTGGTGCGCACGCTGCTCGACGCGGACCCGGACGTGCTCGTGACGGACGTGTCGTCGGTGAAGGCGCCGATCGTGGATGAGGTGGGCCTGCACCCGCGCTTCCTTCCGAGCCACCCGCTCGCCGGGTCCGAGAGCGCCGGCTGGTCCGCCGCGCGAGCCGAGCTTCTCCAGGGTGCGACGTGGGCCGTGTGCCCGCCGGCCGAGGACGCGTCTCCCGAGCTGCTCTGTCGCTGGGCCGCGGTGTTCGACGCATTCGACGCGCGCGTGATCGTGTGCGATCCGCAGGAACACGACCGCGCAGTGGCGCAGACGAGCCACGTGCCGCACGTGGTGGCGGCCACGCTCGCCGCCGCGATCGCGCAGAGCAGCGCGCCGCCGCTCACCGCCGCGCTGTCCGGCGGCTCCTTCCGCGAGGTCGCGCGCGTGGCCGCATCGGACCCCGCGCTGTGGAGCGAGATCCTCGAGCTCAACGAGCAGAACGTCACCGCCGTGCTCGACGGCCTGCGCGCGGACATGGGAGTCCGGCCCGACTGGGACTTGGCCGGCGAGATGTCGCGCCTCGTCCGTGAGTTGCGCTGGCAGCCTCCGGCGTGGGAGCACCGCGATTTCGTGTGGCCGGCGTGGAACGTTCTGCTCGAGCTCGGACGCAACGGCATAGCCATCCGCAGGCCGGCGATGGAGAACGAGCGCCTGAGGGTCGACGTGGCCGTTCGCTCATGAAATGCGTGCAGGAAACGTCCCCGCTGAGCGCCGTCTAGAAGCGCCCGGCTTGCCGTCGCGGCACCCCGCATGGCAGACTGCCGCGCCATGGCCAACGTGATCGGACAGCGGGTCCGTCGCAAGGAGGACCCGCGCTTCCTCAGAGGTGAAGGTCGCTACGTCGACAACATGAAGATCGACGACGCGCTCTACTTGACTTACGTGCGCTCGCCCATCGCGCACGCGCGCATAACGAACATCGACGTGTCGCAGGCGCGCACCCTGCCGAACACCCAGGTGTTCACCGCGGAAGACATCGACCTGGGCACCAACCCGCTGCCGCCGTTCATGGGCATCGACGAGCGGATGTACCGGCCGTTCGTGGCCAAGGACACCGTGCGCTTCGCCGGCGACATCGTGGCGTGCATCCTCACGGAGACCAAGGCCGCCGGCGAGGACGCCGCGGAGCTCGTGCTCGTGGACTACGACCCGCTCCCGGTGGTGACCGATCCGCGCGAGGCCGTGAAGGACGAGGTGCTGCTGTTCCCGGAAGTGGGAACCAACGTGGCGGCCAAGCGGCCGCCTGCCCAGTCCGACGACGAGCTTTTCGGGGGATGCGAGGCGGTGGTCGAAGGGACGCTGGTGAGCCAGCGCATGGCGTCCAGCCCGCTGGAGCCGCGTGCGGCGGCCGCGAGCGTGGACGAGAACGGCAAGCTCACCGCCTGGCTCTCCACTCAGACCCCGCACCAGGATCGTGAGGGCATCGCCGCGAACCTCGGCATGGAGCCGCAGAACGTGCGCGTGGTCGGGCCTGACGTGGGCGGCGGCTTCGGCGCCAAGGGCCTCAAGGTGGAGGACATCCTGCTCTGCTGGCTGGCGCGCAAGACCGGCCGCACGATCCGCTGGGTGGAGTCGCGCAGCGAGAACATGGTCGCGCTCGACCACGGCCGCGGCATGGTGATCGACTTCAAGATCGGCGGCAGCCGCGCCGGCAAGGTCGAGGCCTTCCGGATGAGCATCCTGTCCGACGCGGGCGCGTATCCCGGCCTCGGCTCGTTCCTGCCCAACCTCACCGGCATGATGGCGAGCGGCGTCTACAAGATCCCGAAGATCGGCGTGGACGTGACCACGGTCACCACCAACACCACGACCATCGGCGCCTTCCGCGGCGCCGGACGCCCCGAGGCCACGCAGGCGGTGGAGCGGGCGATGGACATGTGGGCGGACGAGCTGGGCATGGACCCGGCGGAGGTCCGGCGGGTGAACTTCATCCAGCCGGACGAGTTCCCGTTCACCACCGCCTCGGGCGCCACGTACGACATCGGCGACTATGAGGGTGCGCTCGACAAGGTGATGGAGGCCGCCGGCTACGACGAGCTGCGGGCCGAGCAGCAGCGCCGCCGCGACAACGGGGACGCGAAGCAGCTCGGCATCGGCCTGAGCGTGTACGTGGAGATCACGAACGGGCTCGGCGAGTCCGAGTTCGGCGCCGTGCGGATCACGAAGGATGGCGAGGCGGTCCTGCGCACCGGCTCGTTCTCCCACGGCCAGGGCCACGAGACCACGTTTGCGATGATCGTGGCCGAGCGGCTGGGCATGCCGGTGGAGAACGTGACCGTGATCAAGGGCGACACCGACGAGGTGGCGCGCGGCACCGGCACGTACGGCTCGAAGTCCACGCAGATCGGCGGCGCGGCCGCGGGCCAGGCTTCCGAGGAGCTGCTCGAGAAGGCGCGGCGCCTGGTGGCCGACCTGATCGAGGCGAGCCCCGACGACATCGTGCTCGACGCGCAGCAGGGCCGCTTCCACGTGGCAGGCGCCCCGCAGTCCGGCCTCTCGTGGGGAGAGCTGGCGGCGCGGCTCGACAACGACGGCCGGCTCCAGGAGCTGAGCGTGGAGACGGACTTCCAGGCCGACGCCCCGAGCTTCCCGTTCGGTGCGCACCTCGCCGTTGTGGAGGTGGACACGGAGACCGGTGCGGTGCAGATCCTGCGCCACGTGGCGGTGGACGACGCCGGCACCGTGATCAACCCGATCGTGGCGGACGGCCAGGTGCACGGCGGCGTGGCCACCGGCATCGCGCAGGCGCTCTACGAAGAGGTGATGTACAGCGAGGACGGCAACCCGGTGACCGGCAGCTTCGTGGGCTACGCATTCCCCTCGGCGGCGGAACTGCCGTCGATCGAGCGCGTGGAGATGGTCACGCCAACCCCGCTGAACCCACTCGGCGCAAAGGGCATCGGTGAGTCAGGGACCATCGGAGCAACGCCGGCCGTCCACAACGCGGCAATAGACGCCCTCAAGCCGTTTGGGGTGAAGAACCTGCAGATGCCCGTTAATGGCGAGAGGGTTTGGGAGGCCATAAACGGCTCCGTGGGGAGTAAGGCGTAGGCGTAGGGAGTCCGCTCTCCGCGCCACGGAGCAGGACGCCGTCCGCGACGGCCGCCCTCCCTACTCCCTACCCCTAGAGATCTTCCTTATCCGTCCGGTCTTCCTTCACCCCGAGGAAGTCCCGGTAGGCATCCACAACCTCATTGGCCTCGCCCCACATCTCCATGTGGCCCTTGTTCATCCACACGGCCTGATGGCAGAGCTCGCGGATCGAGCCGAAGGCGTGGCTAACGAGGACGATCGTCCGGTCCTGCGCGCATAGGTCGCGCATGCGCTGGAAGGACTTGCGGCGGAACTTGGCGTCGCCCACGGACAGCGCCTCGTCGATCAGCAGGATGTCCGGCTCCATGTGGATCGCCACCGCGAAGGCGAGGCGGCCGTACATGCCCGACGAATAGGCGCGCATCGGCAGGTCCATGAACTCGCCGAGCTCGGCGAAGTCCACGATCTCGTCGTACTTCTCCTCGAGCTCATCCTTGTTGAGCCCAGCCGCGAGGCCGCCGAGGATCACATTCTCACGCCCGCTGAGGTCGCGGTTGAAGCCCACTCCGAGCGCCAGCAGCGTGCTCACGCGCCCGAGCACCTCCACCCGGCCCTCGGTCGGCGGCAGGATCCCCGCGATCGTGCGCACGAGCGTGGACTTGCCCGCCCCGTTGGCGCCGACCACGCCCAGCACCGTGCCCTTCTCCACCTGGAAGGACACGTTCTTCACGGCCTCGATCTCGCGCACGAGCTTCTCGCGGCGGCCGAGGCGGAGCAGCGTGGTGCGCAGCGTGGGCACCTTCTCGTACGCGGTGCGGTAGGTGATCGAGACGTTCTCGACCTTGATGCTCGGCTCGGAGGCGGACGGCAAGGTCGCGCTCTCCTGCGCCTGCTCAGATACGGACGGCAAAGTCACGCTCCCTCGAGATGAAGAACAGCGCCCCGAAGATGAGCCCGAAGATCGCCCACCCGGTGCCGATGACCATGAGGTTCAGGGGCGGCGCCTGCCCCTTGTTCAGCACATCGCTCCATGCCGCGAGCATCGACGCCATCGGGTTGAGCATCAGCCAGTGCTGGATGTGCTTGGGCACGTCGTTCCAGTAGTAGAGGATCGGCGACACGTACATCCAGATCCGCAGCAGGTAGGGCAGGAAGCTCGCGAGGTCGCGGAAGTACACCTGGGCGGCGCCGCAGAACATCGCGAAGCCCGCGGAGAACACGGTGACCATGACGATGATCGGAAGCGCCCACAGCATCTCCACCGTCAGCCCGAGACCGGCCGCGAAGTGGATCACGAAGTACACCGCCATCGTCGGCACGAAGCGCTTGAACGAGGTGGTGACCGAGGCGAGCGGCAAGAGCGTCCGCGGGAACGCGGTGTTGAGTATCAGGCCGCCGCCGCGCACGACGGAGTTGGACCCCTCGGTCGCCGCCGTGTGGAGCACCTGGAAGAGAAAGAGGCCGCCGAGAAGGTGGGCGAAGAAGCTGAGCGGCCGCGGGTGGTGGCGGATCAGGTCCACCAGCAGGAAGTAGACCGAGCCGAGCAGCAGCGGGTTGAGCAGGAGCCACATCTGGCCGAACGCGGTGTCGAAGTGCTTCGCCCGCATGGTGGTGCGCGAAAGCTCGAAGGCGAACTCGCGCCGCTTCCACACGAGGCGGAGGTAGTGGCCCATCGGCGGCAGGCCCACCTTGTGCGGCAGGTAGACGTGGCGCTCGGCGTACTCGTCGTCGCGGTACGCCTGGGGTACGAGATGGCCCTCTTCGAGCGCCTCGCGCTCCGCGGCGATGGCTTCCTTTGCCTTTTCTTCAGCCGAGGTCGTGCTCATTGCTCAATTAAGTGTGCCGCCTCGCGAGGTCACCGTAGGCGGTCCGACGCGAGAATCGCCACGAGATGGCCGACGAGGGTTATTGCCCCCACCGGCAGAAGCGCAATCACGAGCACGCGCGAGCCGATCTGGTCTCCCGCGGCCGTGTCCGCGATCGCAGCGGCCAAGGCTAGCAATGAGAACTCCACCGCGACGAAGGCTCTGAAGAACGGCAACAGGCCCACAGCGCGCCGGATCCGGCGCAGCAGGCCGCCCCGCGGAGCGGCCACCGACCGGGCGTCCACGGCCTTCGGCCGGCCCGACTCCGCGCGCGCCACGTTCACCAGCACGGTCTCCGATTTGATGAGGAGCACCATCACCGCGATCACCAGGCCGAGCGTGGTCCAGCCGCCGAGCGAGTGCCAGCCGCCGTCCGCGCGGATGCCGAGCCCGATCGGGAGCGCGGCCTCGGTGAGGTAGTGGGCGATGCGGTCGAGGTAGATGCCGGCCGGCGACGACTGGCCGCGGACGCGCGCGAGCTCGCCGTCGCTGCAGTCGAGGAGCAGCTGCAGCTGGACCAGGAGCGCGGCGCCCACCGCCGCTGCGATGCTCGGGAGGCTCGTGAGCGCGGCCGCCGCCAGGCCCACCAGGGTCATCATGCCGGTGACCTGGTTCGGCGAGATGCGCGTGGGCAGGAGCAGGCGCGTGAGGTACGGCGACACGCGGCGCATGTAAAGCCGTCCCGCCCAGTGCTCGGCGCTGTGGCGGTCGAAGATCTCGGCCGGCTGGCCGATCGCCCTGATCTCAGCCAGCGAGGGCGTCGGCGTACGAGTGGACGTGATTGAGGATCGCCTCCTCGTCGAGATCGAGATGCTCCAGGATGGTGAACCTGTCCGGCCGCGTGCGCGGCGCATAGGCCACCGCCTGCGCGAACTGCTCGTCGCTCAGGCCGACATCGCGGTGCGTGCGCGGCAGCTCGTGCCGCGCGAGGCACGAGTCGAGCTCGGCGGCAAGGCCGGGATCGCCCTGGAGGTGTGCGGCGAACCGCGCGCCCAGGCCCGCCAGCTCGCCGTGGAGCGCCGTGTCCGGGAAGAGATGGTCGATGGCGTGCACGATCTCGTGATCGGCGCCGCTGCACGGCCGGCTCGAGCCGGCCGTGGCCATCGCGAGGCCGGACAGCACCAGCGCCTCCGCCAGCACCACAAGGAAGTCGTCGTCCTCCACGCCGCCGTCGCTGTGGAGCACCGCCTCCGCCCCGGTGTGCGCCAGGGCTACGGACAGCCCGTCGATCGGCTCGCCGCGCTCACGGCTCGCCAGCCGCCAGTCCGCTATCGCGGCTAGGTTGCTGATGGCGTCGCCAACGCCTGAGCGGCGCATCCGCACCGGGCTCGTGCGCACGTAGTCGAGGTCCACGAGCACCGCCACCGGCATCTGCACGCCATAGGAGGCCTTCTGGCCCTCGTGCGCGAGCGATGACACGGGCGACGCGATGCCGTCGTGCGAGAGGCTCGTGGCCACGGCCACCATCGGCAGGCCCACCAGGCTCGCCGCGTGCTTCGCGACGTCGAGCGTGCCGCCGCCGCCGATCCCCACCACGGCGTCGTAGAAGTGCTTGCGCAGGCGGTCGGCCAGCGCGAGCGCGGAGTCGAGCGAGCCGCCCTCCGCCACGCGCACGATGTCGCAGTTCTCGAGCGCGGGATCCACCACCGCGGCGATCTCGTCGCCGTAGCCGGGTCCCACGGCCACGGCCACGTGACCGCCGGCCGATATGCGCCTGTCGGCCAGGAGGGTGCCCAGCCCGGCCACGGCGCCGGGTCCGATCTCCACCGCCATCGGGGCGGCGAGCATCCGCGCTAGTAGAGGCACGCGAGCTCCCGGGCGCGGCCCAGGTCGTCGTGGTCGTCCACCTCCACCCAGTCCACCGCGCCGATCGGGGCGGTGCCCACCACGCCGCCGCGGTCCACGAACTCCTGGAAGCCGTCCTCGTAGTAGAGCTGCGGGTCGCGCTTCCAGGTGGCCTCGAGGGCGTCGGCCAGCCGCTCCGCCGCCACCGGCTCGATCAGCGTGAGCCCGATGTACTCGCCGCGGGCCTCGTCCATGGGCAACTGCTTCGTGATCCGGCGCATGAAGCCCTCTTCTGAAAGACCGACCTTCATCGACTCCTCGCTGAGCCTGTCGAGATCGTCGTCGATCGCGATCACGATGTCGTCGCCGCGCGACGCCAGCAGCCGCTCCTCCACGGACGCCGGATGCACCGTGTCCCCGTTCACGAGCAGAACGCCCTCGGCGAACGCATCGCGCGCGCACCAGAGGGAGTAGGCGTTGTTCCAGATCTCGGCCTTGGGGTTCTCCACCAGCTCGATCTTCACGCCATAGCGCCTCTCGAGCTCGGGCTTGCGCTCGTCCACGCGCGCAGCGGCGAACCCCGTGACCACCACCACCTCGTCGAGCCCCACCTGCTTGAGGTTGGCCACCGCGAGGTCGAGGATTGAGCGCTCGTCATCGATCTGGAGCAGCGTCTTCGGCAGGTCGTCGGTGAGCGGCTGCAGCCGCCGCCCGGCTCCCGCCGCCAGCACCATCCCGATCATTCGTTTGCGTCCTCCTCGTCGGCGTATGTGATGGGCCCGGGTGCGTGACGCGTCCAGCTCCACACACTCTCGCCCACGAACACGATTGCGAAAAGCACAGCCGCCACGGCCATTCCGGCGGTGGTCACGGCCACCAGCAGAGCGACGAACGCGAGGATGATCCTCCCGTCCCAGCCGCCCGTGGCGATGCTCACCCAGGCCGGCGGAGGCGCGCCCTGCTGGCGCAGACGGTACACGGTGTCGTAATGGTGGAAGGCCAGCACGGCGAGCAGCCCGAAGCAGGCCTTCATCGCGTCACCGCGAGCGAGCGCGGCGGTGAGGATGAGCAGGCCGTACTCGAGCGCGCGGATCACGCCGGGCGCGAGCCAGCTGAAGCGGCCGCGGACGCGCAGGTGGCGCCCGAGGAGACCGTCGTCCCTCAGCGCCGTGACGAAGAGGGACTCCACGTGGCCGGAGCGCCTGGCGATCGTGTGCATGAGGTGCGCGGCGAGCGAGTAGACGCCTGCGATGCCGCCCCAAACGAGCACCACGATGAAGGTGGTGCGCGGAGTGAAGAGCGCGGCGGTGAGCGAGATCGCCGCGAAGCGCTCGCCGATCGGGAAGACGATCATCTTCTTCAGCCAGTGCACGCCCGGCGGCTTGTCGAGCAGGCGCGAGATCCCGAGCGCGCGCACGGCGGCTCCGCCTCCGTCGTGCACGGCCGCGGGCGCGCGCACCAGTCCGGCGTCGTCGCTCGGACGTGGCCCCGGCCGGTCCCCCGCTTGGTCGAGCGGCGGCTGCGGCGCCGACGCCAGTGCCTCGTAGTGCACCTCCCAGTACGAGAACTCGAGCATGTGGCGCACGGTCTGCAGGCTGAGCGCCGCTGCAGCGAGCGGCCACACGTTCACGCCGAAGCCGCGCACCGACCCGATCGCCAGCCCGGCGTACACGAGGTACTCCTTGCCGCGGTCGAACACGGAGTCGAGCCAGGCGCCGAAGCGCGAGAAGTTGCGCGTGTAGCGCGCGAGCTGGCCGTCCACGCAGTCGAGCATGAAGGCCACCTGGAGCAGCACGGCTCCGGCGATCAGGCCCCAGCGGTGCCCGGTGGCGAACCCGGCGGCCGCGAGCACGCCCACGCACAGGGAGAGAACCGTGATCTGGTTGGGGGTGAGCCGCGCGCGTGCGGCCGCCCGCGCCACGAAACGCGAGTACGAGCTGACGAAGAAGGTGGTGAAGAAGCCGTCGTTTGCCTTCACCGCGGCGTCGAGCCGAGCGCGATCCTCGTCGTACTCCTCGAGCTCGCCCGCCACGCGCGCCGATTCGGTCTTCGACACCGGACGCGCCCAGAACTGCGTGCGCGCGTCCCGCGCCGCCACGCGCGTACCGCCGCGCACGAGCGCGGTGAGGAGCAGCGCCACCACGTCGCCGTCCGCCGAGCCGAGATCGGCGGCGCGGAGTGCGGCGTCCGCCAGCGCGGGCGCGTCCGCTCGCAGGACACCGGCAAAGAACGCGCTGGGCGACGCGACCCAGTGGTACGAGCTGGAAGAGCTCAGGACCTGACCGCCGGCCGCGCGCACAGGGAACTCCGAGCGCCGCGACATCGTGAGCGCGGCGGTGCCCCCGCCGAGCCTGTCGAGCGGCGACGGCTGGGTGACCAGCTCCCCGGGAAGCAGCACGAGATCCCCCTCGCCCGCGGCGCTCGCCAGCTCGGCCACCGCACGCAGGTCGCCCGCGGTGTCGGGCGAGGCGTGCACCGTCACGCCCGGCAGCAGCGAGTCGAGAGCGGACGCGAACGTGGGCCGCGCGATCACGTGGATCTCATCGCCCTCGAGCTGGCCGATGAGGCGCTCGAGCGGCGTGCGATCGCCGAGCCGCAGGGCCGCCGCGATACCGCCGTCCTCGGCCGCTGCTGTGGCCAGCACGATCGCCCGCGTCATCGGAGCTCACCCAGCAGCGCATCCCAGAGCGGGCCGATGTTCGCGAGCTCGTACTGGCGCGCCTTGTCCAGCGCCGCCGCGCCGTACCGGCGCCGCTTCTCCTCGTCCTCGATCAGCTCCGCCAGCGCGCGCGTCAGCCCGTTCACGTCGCCATCGGGCACGAGGGTGCCATCGTGGCCGTCGCTCACGAGCTCGCCCGGACCACGCGGGCAGTCGAAGCTCACCACGGGCAGGCCGCGGCTCATCGCCTCGAGGATCACCATCCCGAAGCCCTCATAGCGCGAGCTGAGGGCGAAGGTCGAGCCCTTCGCAAGCTCCTCGTGGAGGTTGCGGCTCGTGCCCATCAGGAACACGTGGTTGTACAGCTCGTGCTCGACGATCAGGTCGCGCAGCGCCGCCCGCTGCTCGCCGGAGCCGTAGATGCGGAGCTTCCAGTCAGGGTGCGCGTTCGCCACCTCCGCGTAGGCGCGGATGAGCAGATCGAAGCCCTTCTGCATCCGCAGCCGCCCGGCCGCCACCACCACCTTCTCGTCGAGCGTCGCGCGCGGGCCATCGAAGTGCGGCAGCGCGTTCGGGATGCGCGCCACCCTCGTGCCGCTTCCTTCGAGGAGCCGCGAGTAGTCGCGCATGTCGTCCTCCGTGAGCACCGCCAGCGCATCGAGCTTCGGGTACTCGCGCTTGATGCGCGCGAACAGGCCTGGCCGGTGCGAGAGGAAGTTCATGTGCTCCTGCCCCACCACCCGCACGCCCGCCGGCACGAGCCCGGGCGCCGCGACGTTGAGGCCCGGCCGCGTGGTGATCAGCACGCCGCTCGGGAGCGAGCGCAGCCGCCGTGTGAGTCGAACGTCGGTGAGCAGGCTGCACGCGCTGAAGCCGTAGTCCTCCGGATGCACCAGCGCGCTCGGCAGCGCGCGGAGCAGACGCTCGAGCGGACCGCGGGTCACGCGCAGATCGTCCACCGCACTCAGCGCGACGCCATCGGGGAAGCTCAACGCGGGCGTCTCGCGCCGGCGGATCACGCTGATCACCTCCACGTCGTGGGAGCGCGCGAGCCATGCCGCGGTGTTGAACGTGGTGCGGATCGTCCCTCCCACGCCATAGGCATGGAGCAGAAGCAGCTTGACATTCGGGCGGCCGCCCTCCGGCTCGCGCTCGGGGCGGCCAGCCACGAGCCGGACGAACGCGCGGCCGGGCGGTTGCAGCAGGGCGAGCACCAGCAGCTTCGCGCGCCGCGCAAGCCTGTGGCGCGCTCCGCCGGCCGCAGTGCGCCGCGCCGGCTTCCTCGCTCGCGGCGCGCGCGCCCGCACCGACAGCTCGTTGTCCACGGTGAAGTACGGCTCAACCGCCAGCCCAGGTCGCGTGCGTACGGCCGGATAGACGGTGCTGCGCCAGCGATCCGGCATGGCGTCCAGATGCGCCGCGAGGCGCGTGCCGTCGTCGGTGAACAGGTCCCAGGTGCCGGAGCCGAAGCGCCCGAGGTCGAACATCGCGACGAAGCCCGCGGTGTCCGCCTCCACCTCTGCCTGCAGCTCCTCCGCGGCATGGCGCGCCCGCGCGATCACCGCGGTGGCAGAAGCGCCGCCGCAGCGCACCTCGAGCACGGTGCCGCGTACCCACACCTCATCCACGCGCGCGTAGGGAGGCAGAAGCTTCGCGTCGATCGTCAGCACGCCGCCGGACGCGGCGTGCGGGCGCACGCGGTACACGCCGTCGCCGCTCGGCAACTCGCTCGGGTGCGGGACCTCCGCGGCGCTCACGCCGTCCACCGCCCACGATGCCGCGCCGTCGCCGGGCCGCAAGTGGTCGAGCGGGATCTCTGCCTGACCGGCCGCCAGCTCGAAGCGCAACTCCCGGCCCGACGACGCCTCGCGCAGCACCACCTCGCCCGCGTCACCGAACGGGCCCCGGAGGACGTAGCGATCCTGCCCGAGCAGTTCGAGACGGCCGGCCTTCACAGCGGCGCCACGCTAGCAGTGGCGGCGGCCCCTGAAGGGCGTCAGCGCAGGATGCCGGTGTGTCCCAGCGAGTAGCGGCCGGGCTGCGGCCACACGCAGGCGCCGTGCGGGCCTGCGCCCACCGGCACCGATTTGATCAGGTGCCCGTTGCGAGTGTTGATCGCGTAGATAACGCCGTTGTAGCGGCCGGTGAGCCACAGCACGCGGCCGCTCGCCGATACGCCGCCCATGTCCGGGCTCCCGCCGCCCGGCAGGTGCCACTTGCGCACCACGTGCCTCGACTTGAAGGAGATCAGCGAGATCGATCCCTCGTTGCGGTTCGACACGTACAGGTAGCGCGAGTTCCGGCTCGCGTACAGCCCGTGCGCGCCCGCGCCGGTGGCGATGAAGCCGCGCTTGTGGAAGCTGTGCGCCGAGATCTCCCAGACGCCGTTCGATGCCATGTCGGCCACGTAGAAGATGCGGCCGTCCGGTGAGAGCTTCACATCCTGCGGCATGCTGCCGGGGCGCAGCGAGATGACGCCGTCGACCTTCTGGCGCTCGATGTCCACAACGAGCATCTGCCCGGAGAACTCGCAGCTCGCCAGCGCGTAGCGCCCGTTGGCGGTGAAGTCCATGTGGTCCACGCCCCGACAGGGCACGGGCAGCGACTTGTGGAGCTTCATCGTGTGCGGGTCACGGAAGTCGAGCCGCATGAGCCGCTCGGCCACGACGATCGCGTAGCGGCCGTTGGGCGTGAAGTAGAGGTTGTACGGGTCCTCCACCGGCACCGGCTTGCCTGGCTTGCCCGTACGCGGGTCGATCGGCGTGAGGCTGTTTCCGTTGTCGTTCGCCACCCACAGCGTCTTCAGGTCCCATGACGGCACCACGTGCTGCGGAAGCGCGCCGGTGCTGAAGTGGCGCACGATCTTGTAGGTGCGCGGGTCGATCTCGTCGACCGTGTTCGACTCGCTGTTGGGCACGTACACCAGCGGGCGCGCGCTGCTAGCCGCTGCCGCAATTGCGCCCGGGTGATCCGCCGCGTAGACGTCGTGCGGGTCGAGCGGCGGCGGCATGCCCGGCAGGAGCCCGCGCGCCGCCGGCGTGCTCGGCGGCTTGACGGCGGACTGCGCCGTGTGCGTCGTCGGGTCCTGCCGCTTGTGGCCACCGCAACCCGCCAGCGTGAGGGCGAGCACGGCGGCTGCTGCGATCGCGAGGCGGCTCGCGGGCGTCATTGCGCGGGACGCAGCTCGACGACGCTCGCCACGGTGCCCGTGCCGGAGCGCCCGCCGATGGCCAGGATGCGTCGCCGCTGCGGCACCGCGCCGAGGTCCGAGAGCGGTACCGGAAGGTGACCCGCGGTCCGGACGCGCTGCTTGCCCGGCTGCACGGCAAAGATGCGCCGGGTGGGGGTGCCGATCTGCTCCTGCCGTCCGCCGATCACGTAGACGCAGCAGCCGAATGCCGCGGCGGCCGCGTGGGTGGTGGGGCGCGGCAGCCGCGCCGCGACTGTGAGCTTGCGCGTGGTTGTGTCGAAGGCGAGCACGTCGTGGCTTGCGCCGGTGGGTGTGCTGCCGCCCGCGATGTAGAGGTTACGCCCAAGCGCCGCAACCGCCGCGTAGCGCAGCGGATGCGGCATGTGGCCCACCACCTGGATCTGATGGCCCGGCCGCCACGCGAGGATCTCGTCGCTCGGATTCGTGCCGTCGTAGCCGCCGACGATGAATGCCGTGCTGCCCACGGTGGTGGCGGCGATGTCCGAGAGCGGCTTGGGCAGCTTGGCCACCTCCTGCGCCGGGCGGCCCGAGAGGCTCACCTTCACGATGGCGTCGCTCGAGGTGAGGTTTCCGCCGCCGAAGAGGTACACCGCACGGCCGAGCCGCACGGCCGCGGCGTCGTGCACCGCCGCAGGCAGGAGGTCGTGCCTCACCTCGCGTGCGCCATGGAGCACCACGATGTCGGCGCGCGAGGTGTCCGCCGCCGTGAGCCCGCCGAGGAGAACGGCGCTCGCCGAGCCCACCTGGGCCACGGCGGCATCCTGCTCCGGCGCGCTCAGCTGCCCGACCGTCCGGGCCGTGAGCCTGATCGGCTGCACGGAGGCACGCGGTGGTGGCGGGCCGCCACCCTGCTCATCGCCGGCCTTGTGGCCGCCGCCCCCGCGCGAGACGAGCGCCGCGATCACGCCCAGCACGATCAGGGCAGCAACCAGCAGCGCCTGAAGGCGGCGCTGCCGCACCTGTCGCTGCCGAGAGCGAGTACGGGCGGGGGTCTTGGTGCTGGGGCGCGTCACAGGCGAAGCGACGCGCCAAGCTAACAGCCCGCGCCTGAAACGGCGCTAAAGGCTGTACGAGAGAGCGCTTAGCGGGACCTCGGCACTCAGGCGATGCGGCCGGCGAAGGTAGGGCGCCGCCGCGGCAGCGGGATCACCCGTCCGAGCTCGGCCTTGTGGGCGCCCGCCGCGCGCATCTGCTCGGCGCGCAGCTCGAGCACGCTCACGAGCTCGGCCGTGCGCACGAACGGGTTCGCGATCGCGCGGCCGCCCATCACCGGCACCGCGGCCTGGATGCCGCCGCCCATCTCGCCCACGAGGAGCGGTCCAGCGGGCAAACGGGCGCTGTCGAGCGCCGCGAGGTGGCGCAGATTGCTCTCGTCGCCGGGCTCCGCGAGCCTGACGATGAAGCGATGCGGCTGCGCGTCCACGCGGCGGGAAGGCCGTGTGGTGCGGACCGCAGGCGCCTTCGGGGAGCTGCGGGGACCGCGGGGGAGTAGAAATCCATGGAACATTGTGCGATCCTCCTTGTATTACATCAAGAGGGTTGTGTGCGTCTTACAATCCAATGTACGGCCGCACATCGGGAGACTCAATGTCATACAAAGTGGACTTGTCTGGGCTGAAGCGGGATGGCGAGGTATCGCTGACCCAGCAGCTGGTGGACCGCTTCGCCGCCGCCATCGACGCCGAGCAGCTCGATCCGGGCGAGAAGCTGCCCACCACGCGGGCGCTCTCGGCGGAGGCGGGGATCAACCATCTCACCGCCGCGCGGGCCTACAGGCGCCTTGCGGAGCTCGGCTACGTGACCGCCACGGTGGGCCGTGGCACCTTCGTCCGGACGCTTGCGCCGGCCGCCGACGAGCGCCACGGCGACGACTGGCAGATCTACGCGCTGCCGGATCGGCCGGTGACCTACGCCGAGCAGGTGACCGGGGACGCATTCCGGCTCGCCAACGAGCCGGGCATGCTGTCGCTCTCCACCGGCTGGCCGTCTCCGCGCCTCTACCCGACCGAGGATCTCGCGCGAATCACCGCTGACATCTTCCGCGAGGAGGGTGGTGAGGCGATCTCGTACCTCACCGCCGAGGGGTTGTTCGAGCTGCGCGAGCAGCTCGCCCGCCACGGTAGCGAGCACGGCTACGCCACCGACGCGGACGAGATCATCGTCACCTCCGGCGCGCGTCAGGCGATCGACCTCGTGGTGCGCACGCTGATCGAGCCGGGCGACGTGGCGGTTGTGGAGTCGCCGACCTTCGTTGGCTTCCTCTCGTCACTGCGGGCGGCCGGGGCGCGCATCGTCGGCGTGCCGGTGGACGAGGACGGCATGGACGTGGAGGCGCTCGAGCGTGTGCTCGCCCGCCACGAGGTGAAGCTGTGCGCGCTGCAGACGAGCTGCCAGAACCCCACCGGCCGCGACCTGTCGCCCGAGCGTCGGCGCCGCCTTGCGGAGCTGGCCATGGAGCGCAACTTCTTCGTGGTGGAGGACGGCGTGTACGCAGATCTCCGGTTCGACGGAACGCGGCCCGAGGCGCTGCGCGCGCTCGCGCCGGGGCACGTGATCTACGTGGACTCGCTCTCGAAGACGGTGGGCGGCGGGCTGCGCGTGGGCTGGATCGCCGCTCGCGGTCCGGTGTACGAGCGGCTGGCGGCGCTCAAGCTGCAGAGCGACTTCCACACCGCCACCCTGCCGCAGCGGATGGCGGCGCGCTTCCTCGCCGAGGACCTTCACCGGCGGCAGGTCGAGCGAACGCTTCCGTTCTATCGCGAGCGCCGTGACGCGCTGATCCACGCGCTCGAGCATCACCTTGCGGGCGAGTACCACGTGAACGCGCCGCATGGCGGCCACCACGTGTGGGTCACGCTCACGCGACCGCTGTCCGAGCGCGAGCTCTACCGCGAGGCCGCGCGCCACGGCGTGACGTTCACGCCCGGCGGCGTGGTCACCGCCGAGCGCCACTCGCAGACGAGCCTGCGGCTGTCGTTCTCGCTGCTCGATCCGGCGGAGCTCGATGAGGGCGTGAGGCGGCTCGCGCGCGCGATGCGCCAGCTGCGGCGGACGGCGCGGCAGGGCGCGACGATGCCGCTGTCGTAAGCTCCGGCGGCATGTCGCTCGACTCGCTGGTGCACCGCGAGCGCCCGGCCGCCGGCGAGCCGGAGGGCGCCCTCGTGCTGCTGCACGGGCGCGCCACCGATGAGAACGACCTCTTCCCGCTGCTCGACATGCTCGATCCCGAGCGGCGGCTGGCCGGGTACACGCTCCGCGGACCGCTCAACCTTCCGCCCGGCGGATGGCACTGGTACCAGCTCGCGGGCATTCCCACGCCCGATCCGTCGACCTTCACGCGCACGTTCGAGCGCGTGTCCGGCTGGCTCGACTCGCTGAACGAGGATCTGGACGTGCCGATGGAGCGCACCGTGCTCGGCGGCTTCTCGCAGGGCAGCGTGATGTCGTACGCGCTCGGGCTCGGCGCCGAACGGCCGCCGCCCGCAGGGATCATCGCGCTGAGCGGCTTCCTCCCGCGCGTGCCCGGCTTCGCACTCGATCTCGAGGCGCGCCAGGGGCTGCCGGTGGCGATCGGCCACGGCACGCACGACCCTGTGATCGGCGTGGAGTTCGGCCGCGAGGCGAAGCAGATCCTGGAGGCGGCCGGCCTCGACGTGACGTGGAGGGAGTCGCCGATGATGCACGGGGTGGATCCCGCGTATTTAGCGGAGCTGGAAGGCTGGTTGCGCGAAGCGGTCCCGGGTGACTGGTGACGGGTGACTGGTGACTAGTGCATATCCTCCGGGCCCGTGACTGACTTCATCACCGGCGATTTCCTCCATGACGGGCAGCGGCTCGTCTATGACGTGTACGGGTCTGGGTCCGAGACGGTCGTGCTGCTTCCCGGGCTCCTGCTGTCGCGGAAGATGCAGGACCCGTTGGCGCGTTCGCTGGCCGAGCGCGGGCGTCGAGTGGTGAGCCTGGACCTCCTGGGCCACGGCGAGTCCGACCGCCCCACCGACATGTGGCGCTACTCGATGACGCTCTTCGCCGAGCAGGTGGTGGGCTTGCTCGACCACCTCGACATCCGGCGCGCCGTGGTGGGCGGAACGTCACTCGGCGCCAACGTCACGCTCGAGACCGCGATGCTCGCGCCCGGCCGGATGCAGGGCCTGATCGTGGAGATGCCGGTGCTGGACAACGCGCTGGTGGCCTGCGCGCTGGCGTTCACGCCGATGCTCGTGGGCTTCACCTTCGGCGCGCCGCTCACCCGGCTCGTGAACCAGGTGGCGCGGCGCGTGCCCCGTGGCCTGCACAACCTCTGGGACGTCGGACTCGACTGGGCGAGCCAGGACCCGGCGCCGTCCGCCGCCGTCCTCCAGGGGCTCTTCTTCGGCCGCACCGCGCCGCCGCGCGCCGAGCGGCGCACCATCAAGGCCCGCGCGCTCGTGATCGGGCACTCGCGCGACCCCGTGCACCCCTTCTCGGACTCCGACATGCTCGTTCGCGAGCTGCCGAACGCGCGGCTGGTGGAGGCGAGCTCGATCTTCGAGCTTCGGCTCACCCCCGAGCGGCTCACTGGCGAGATCGCGGGCTTCGTTGACGACTGCTGGAAGCCGAAGCCGCGGCAGCAGAATCACGGCGGCCGCGCGGCCGGCGCGGGCCGCGCGAGGCGGGGGCCGCAGCGGCTCCGCCGCGATGACGGCTGAGCGCACCGAGGCCGAGCGCGCGGCGTCGGACCGGCGGAGGGTTCGGCAGCTCATGGTGTTCGGGGTGGCCGCGCTCGCCGTCACGGCGATCTGGATCGTCGCGGTGACCACCGGGGGCAGCAGCGGCGCTCGCCCGACGGGCGGCTCGGCCTCTGTCTATCCCGCGGCCTCGATCCCGGCGCCGCGCGTGCGCTCACTGGGCAGCGCCGCGGCGAAGGCGCGCTGCACCCTGCGCAGCTTCCCGAGCTACGGCAGCGAGCAGACGAGCGCGCGCATCCAGTACCGGACCAATCCGCCCACATCGGGCCCAAGCGATCCCGCGCCGGCCGCCGACGGGATCTACGACGAGCCCGCCGGAACGTCGAAGCTGGTGCGAGCGCTCGCGCGAGGTCGCGTGATCTACCAGTTCGCTCCCGGCGCCCCACCGAAGCTGCGCGGCCAGCTCAAGACGCTCGTGAACGAGGATCCGCGGCACGTGATCCTCACCGTGAACCAGACCGGCATGCCGTACGCGGTAGCGGTTACCGCCTGGCGCCACTACCTCGGCTGCAGCAGCCTGAACGGGTTCACGTTCGACGCGCTGCGCGACTTCCGCTCCGCCTACCGCGACAGGGCCGGCTGAGCAACGGGCGTTGCAGCGGCCACCGCTGCAAGGTTTTTCCCACCACCGCAGCGCGCGCGCTGCCAGCGTGTTCCGTCGTTCTGTGAAGCGCTCGCTCCTGTCCGCCTGCCTGCTCGTGCTCGCCGTGTCACCCGCGGCGCGAGCCGGAACGCCGCATGCGAGCGATTTCGAGCTGGCGCCACCGGCCACCGCCGCATCCGCCTCGCACGCTCGCGTGGTGTCGAAGCCGCTGCGCGCGCCGCGGCGCTTCAGCCTCGTCGGGTTGCGCTGGCGGGGTGCCGCGCAACCGGCGATCGCACTTCGGGTGCGCCGCAGCGGCCACCGCTGGACGCGCTGGATCAGGCTGCCGGGCGCCCCCGACGGAGCGCCCGATCCGCAGGCGGGCGAGGGCCGCGCGAGGCAGGGCGAGTCGTCTCCGGTCTGGGTGGGAAGCGCCGACTGGGTGCAGTACCGGCTGTCGAGCCGCGTGCCCGGGCTGCGCCTTCACTTCGTTCGGGTGACGAGCGACGGCTGGCATCCGCGCGCGCTGCGCGCACAGGCGGGGCAGCCCGCGATCCAGCCCCGGAGCGCCTGGGACCCGACCAATCAGTGCCCGCCGCGCACCGCTCCCGAGTTCGGCAGCGTGCAGGTGGCGTTTGTTCACCACACGGTGTCGCTGAACGACTACCAGCCCGCCGACGTGCCCTCGATCATCCTCGGCATCTGCCGCTACCACCGAAACTCGAACGGCTGGAACGACATTGGCTACAACTTCCTCGTCGACAAGTTCGGCACCCTCTGGGAGGGCCGCGCCGGGGGGATCAACCAGCCGGTGGTGGGCGCACACGCGCAGGGCTTCAACTCGGAGTCCACCGGCATCGCCAACATCGGCACGTTCGACAGCGTGCCGGAGACGGACGCGGCGATGAACGCGATGGCGCAGCTCATCCGCTGGAAGCTGCCGCTGAGCGGCTCGCCCACGAGCGGGAGCGTGACGCTCACCTCCGGCGGCGGCAGCGACAACCGCTACCCCGCCGGCACGCCCGTCACGCTCGACCGCATCTCGGGGCACCGCGACGTGGACGCGACAGACTGCCCCGGCACCGACCTCTACGGGCAGCTCCCCGCGCTCCGCGCGCTGGTGGGCAACGTGACGGTGGCCAAGCAGCGCACGCGGCTCACGGCCGCGTTCCAGCCGTCCCTGCTCGTCTACCCGCAGAAGACCGCGATCACAGGCACGCTCACGCTGATCGACAGCACGCCGCTGGCCGGTCCCCTGCAGGTCCAGCTGTACGGCAAGGGGAGCTGGCACACGATCGCGCAGGGAGCGTCGGCCGCGGACGGCACCTTCTCGGTGCCGCTCGCCCCGCACGTGGCCCATCAGTTCCGCGTGGTCTACGCCGGCGACGCCGGCCATCTGCCGAGCACCTCGGCCCGGCTCAACCTCCGGGTGCGGCCGCGCATCGTGATCCGCCGTTCCGTGAAGCACACGCGGGCGGGCCGCACACCGATCATCAGCGGCGTGATCCAGCCGGCAAAGAGCCGTGTGCGCCTGGTGATCAACCGCCGGGTTGGGCGGAGGAACGTGCGGGTGGCGAGCTTCACGCTGCGGGCGAAGCACGGTCGCTTCCGGAAGGCGTACCGCCTGCCGGCGCCGGGCCTGTACAGCTACCGCGTGCTGTTCTCGGGTGACCGCTCCAACCTCAAAGCCGGCTCAAGCACCGTCCACATTCGCGCGGTATAGGGGGAAGTAGCCGCTCGCCTCGCGGCCGGCGCTGAGGCGTTCGTAGGCCAGCGGGTCACACACGAGCTCGTGGGTGTAGAACGGCGCGGAGTCGTTGGCGAAGCCGCGCTTGAAATGCTCGAGCGCATCACCGGGCGTGAGGCCGCCGCCGAGGTTGAGCGGCAGCTCGAGTTCGCGCGCGAGGTCGATCATCGCGGCCACCGTGGTCTTGAACGGCGAGTGCTCGAGCAGGCCTTCCGCGGTGCCGCCCAAGAAGTAGTGCAGGAAGCCGTCGCTCTCCGCCACTATCGCGCCGGCGGCGGCGCGGCCGTCGGGCGCGTGCGTGAGCAGAAGGCGCGCGCTCGGAGCGGCCAGCACCTGCCCGAGGTAGGCATCGTCGAAGAAGTAGCGCGGCGCCGCCTGCGTGCGGGCCATCGTCTCTCGGTAGAGCGAGCCGAAGGTGGCCACGTCATCGGACTTTGCGGTGGTGTAGCCCAGCCGCTCGTTGCGGCGGATGTGGCGCGCGTGAGTGGAGCGGATCTCGATCTCCGCGCGCGGGTCCACGAGCTGCACCTCGCTGCGCAGCGTGCCGCCCTCGAGGCACGGCTCGCCGCCCACGCTGTCGCGCAGGAACACGCTCACGAGGCCGGTGCCCGACCAGTCCACGTCGCGCGGGTCGAGCGGCTCGGGCGCGCTCGGCACGACGGCACCCGGATACCCGTATGCGGACGTGGCGTCGAGCGCGCCGTCGCCCCCCGGCACCTCGCGCACCACGAGCCCCGCGGCAAAGCGGCCCTCCACCACGAGAGAGTGCGTGACCTTCTCCGCCCGCTGGTACTCGTCGCTGCGGAAGAAGGCGGCGTCGCGGGCTCGCTCGCCACCGTCCTCGATCAGCTCCGCCCTCACGCCGTGAAGTCCTCGGGCCTGAGCCCGTACACCACCACGTCGAGCAGGCGGCCACTGCGGCGCACGTGACCGCGCATGACACCCTCCTGCTGAAAGCCAAGCTGCTCGACCACGTGACGCGCCGCGCTGTTGTCGGCCAGGATCAGCTCGAACACGCGGTGCGCCCCAAGCTCGCCGAACGCCCTGGCGATCGTGAGGCGCTGGGCCTCGGTGCCCACGCCGCGGCCCCACAGGTCAGGATCGCCGATCAGGATGCCGAGCTCGGGCGCGGCCTGCCGGCCCACGCCGTAGAGCGCAGTGAAACCAGCGGGCTCCGGGCGCTCGTCCACCGTCACGGCCCACTTCAGGTCCGGCCCCTCGCTCAGCGATGCGCGTTCCACCCAGCGCCGCGCCTCCTCCTCGCTGAAGGAATCGCGCTGCTCCACCAGCCCCTCGATCACCTGCGGCGTGTTGAACCAGCGATGCACCGCATGGGCGTCCATCGGCAGGAAGTCCCTCAGCCCGACCCGCACGGTTGAGCAGCCTATTTCAACCCGAGTACAGGCCGTGGCCCGAGACGAGCAGCCAGAACGTCTTCACGAGGATGCGCAGGTCGAGCCACAGCGAGCGGTGCTCCACGTACCAGATGTCGAGCTCGATCCGTTCCGGCCATGACAGCGACACGCGCCCGTTCACCTGCGCCCAGCCTGTGAGCCCGGGCTTCACCTCGAGGCGGCGCCGCTGGCGATCGGTGTAGCGCTCCACCTGTGGTGGGATCGTGGGTCGCGGCCCAACGATCGCCATCTCGCCGCGCAGCACGTTCACGAGGTTGGGCAGTTCGTCGAGCGAGTAGCGGCGCAGCAGCGCGCCCACGCGCGTTATCCGCGGGTCGCCCTCGCTCAGCGGCAGGTCCGGGCCGCTGTCGGATCCGGACACCATCGTGCGCAGCTTGTACATGTCGAACGGCACGCCGTCCTTGCCCACGCGCCGCTGCTTGAAGATCGGCGAGCCACGCGACTCGAGCCGAATCGCGACGATCGCGATCACGAGCAACGGCGAGGTGAGAACGAGCCCGACGACCGCGATCAGGAAGTCGAGCGCTCCCGGGACCTGCGACCTGCGACCTGCGACCTGCGACCTCACCGCTCCTTCTCCCACACGAGCGGGGTGCCACCCCGTAGCCAGTCCACGAAGCCCACCGCTATCGAGGCTGTGACGAGGACGTAGTAGTAGGCGAGCCTCAGTGGCCTGAGCGGCACGAACGCCCCCAGCGCCGCCGCCGCGAGGAACGCGATCTGCAGGCCGAGCATCACGGCGTAGATGGCCCCATGCCCGAGCAGGGCGATGTTCGTGCCGAGCGCGACGAGGTGAAGCAGGGGCGAGCCGTACCGCAGCACCCGGTGCGAGAACAGCTCGAAGCCGAACAGCGGTGAGTAGCCGCGCGGGTTGAGCATGCCACCGCGCAGCACCGTGCCGAACGCGCGGCTCATCATCCGCCGCTTGCGCCGGAACTCGCCCTCGAGCGTGGGCACCATCGGCTCCTCCGCCAGCGCGCTCGCCGCGTACACCGCGCGCAGCCCGCGGCGCGCCATCCGGAACGGAAGCGAGAGGTCGCCCGTGTACGGGTCGCCCGGCTTGTAGTGGAAGCGCCGCAGGGCGTAGATCGCGCCGTTGCCGGCGGTGATCCCGCCGAGGCGCGACTCGAGCGAGCGCACCGCCATCTCGTAGCGCCAGTAGGCGCCCTCCTGGTTCGCGGCGCCGTCGCTCGAGGTGAAGCGCACCTGGCCGCACACATATCCCACCGACGGGTCCGAGAGCGGCGCCACGAGCCTGCGCAGCGCGTCCGGCGCCCACAGGCTGTTGGCATCCGAGAACGCCACGATCTCTCCGCGCGCGCTCTCCACCGCCGCGTCCTGCGCGGCCGCCTTGCCCACTCGCGGGAGGTCGAGCACCACATCGGCGCCGGCGGCGGTCGCGAGCTCGACTGTGCGGTCCTCTGAGCCGTCGGACGCGACGATCAGCTCGAGGCGATCGCGCGGATAGTCGAGCGCCAGCGCGTTCCGCACCTTCTCCTCGATCACGCCCTCCTCGTCATATGCGGCCACCACCAGCGACACGGTGGGCGGCTCGGCCGGGTCGGCCGGCAGCGATTCGCGGCGCCCGCGGGCAAGTGCCAAGAGAAGCAGCGGGTAGCCCGCGTGCGTGTACACGAGCAGCCCGAGGGAGCACCAGAACACGATCTCGAGGGCGAGCACGCGCGCGATTATGCGTCAAGGAGCTCGCGGTAGAGCGCCAGCGTCCGCCGGGCGACGCTGTCCCACGAGTACGGCCCCGCCGCGGCTCGGCGTGCGTTCTCGGCCAGTCGGGCCCGCGCCTGCGGCTCCGCAAGCAGGTCGCGCAGCGCGCCGGCCAGCGCGCCTTCGTCCCCCGGTGGCACGAGGCGCGCGGCCCCATGCGCCGCCACCTCGCCGAAGCCGCCGACGTCCGACAGCACGAGCGGCTTGCCGAAGGCGAGCGCCGTGTAGAGAACCCCCGACTGGTCGGCGTCGCGGTAGGGCAGCACCACCAGATCGGCGCGGCGGAAGTACGCCGGAAGCTCGAGATCGCTCACGAAGCGCGGCACGAAGCGCACCCGCTCCGGCGCGAGCGCCCGGAGCGGCGCCATGTCCACCCGCGGCATCCCCACCACCCAGAGCTCCGCGTCCGGCACCTCGCGCCAGGCGCGCAGCAGCACGTCCACGCCCTTGTAGTCGCGAATCAGGCCGAAGAACAGCACCACCGGGCCGTCCACGGCGGCGAGCTCGGCAGGCAGCGGCAGCTCGCCCTCCTGCCGCGTGAGGTAGTCGAACGCGCCGTGCGGGATCACGTGCACGCGCGCGGGATCCGTGCCAAGACCCACGGCCTGATCGCGCCCGTGCTCGGAGTGCACCACCACCGCGTCCATCGCGCGCAGGACCCGCCTGCGGGCCGCGGCCTGGCCCGGCCGCCGCTCGTGCGCAACCACGTTGTGGGCGGTGAGCACTCGCGGGCGGCGCGGCGCGAGCAGCCAGGCGTCGAGCTGCTCGACGCTCAGCCACTGCCAGTGCACGAGATCGGCCGTCTCGGCATGGCGCCGGTAGCGCAGCATGTCCAGGACGTGCTCGCCGAGCTTGCGGAGCCGCCGGCCGCGCGCGCCGAGCCCGCGGGCGCTCGCACGCCGATAGAACAGCTCCTTAACTTCGTATCCCTCCGCCGGGGGTACCGTGCCGTAGAGGAAACGGCTCGTGACGAGCTCGACGTCCACCCCGGCACGCGCAAGGGCCGCCGCCAGGGAGCGGTCGTAAGGCGGGGTGAACGCCGAGGGATCCACGAGTTGCACGCGCATTCCGGGAGGATTCAACCGTGCGGCTGTCCTACTGCGTCGTGAACACCGCAAAGCGCGACCTGCTGATGGCGTGCCTCGACGCCATCGAGCTCGCCACTCCGGCGGGCGTGGAGCACGAGATTCTCGTGCTCGACAACGCCTCCCGGGACGGCTCGGTGGAGGCCGTGATGAGCCGCCGCGGGGGCATCCGGCTGCTCGCGCTCGACCGCCGGAACGGCAAGGCGGCGAACGACTCCACGCTGCTTCGGACGGCCCGAGGCGAGTACTGCCTGATGCTGAACGAGGACACGCAGCTGCTGCCCGGCGCGGTGGAGGCGCTGATGGAGGCGCTCGACGCGGATCCCGACGCCGCGGTGGCCGGCGCGCGGCTCGTGCGTCCCGACGGGGCGCCGCAACAGTGCGCCTGGCGGCTCCCCGGCGTGGGCACCGCGCTGGCGGGCGCGCTCTTCCTGCACCGGCTCGTGACGGTGCAGAGCCGCGGCTCGCGCACGCGCCGCGTGGGCTGGACGCAATCCAGCGCGATGCTCGTGCGCCGCAGCGCCGCCGCGGACGTGCGCTGGCTCGATCCCGCCTTCTTCCTCTACTCGGACGAGACCGACTTCTGCAAGCGGCTGGGCGACGTGGGCTGGCGCATCCTCTGGGTCCCCGCGGCGCGGGCGATCCACCACAACCAGCTCGCAAGCGACCGGGACGAGAGGCGCATCGTGGAGTTCCAGCGCGGGCGCGACCGCTACATGCGCAAGCACCATTCTCCCGCCGCGGCGGCCGTTGTGCGCGCGCTGAGCGCCTGGGGCTACGCGGCGCGGACCCTCGTTCGCCCCGGCCGGCGCGAGCGCTATCTCCTCCACGCCCGGCAGGCGCTGAGGCCATGGCGCGGCGAGGGGCTCCGGGAGGCGGCGGAGCGCCACGATGAGCCGCTCCCGAAGGCCGCTTAATAAGGCTTTCAGGCGGCTCTCCTATCCTGCACGCGATGCTGAGATGGATGCGCCGTCGCTGGGCGTACCTCGCGGCCGGCGTAGCCCTCTTGGTTGGTGGCGCCGTCGCGATCTACCTGACGGTGGGACAACGTCCCGGCGACGTTCTCGATACCAACGTTCCCTTCACCGCTCCGGCGCCCCCGCCGCCGCCGCCGGCGAAGAAGAAGCCGCAGGCACCCAAGCAGCTGAACTGGCCGCTGTACGGCTACGACATGCAGCGCACCCACTACATGCCGGCCAGCAGCGCCAAGTACGTGAAGCCGCCCTACCGCCAGGTGTGGGCGCGCTCGTTCCACGACCTCATGGAGTTCCAGCCCTCGATCCACGGGGGTCTCATGTACTTCATCACGAACAACGGCACGGCCTACGCCCTGCACGCCACCACCGGGCGGATCAAGTGGAGGCGGAGGATCGGGAGCCTCGCGGCCTCGTCCCCCACCTGGTACCAGGGCAAGGTGTACTTCACCACGCTCTCCGGGCGCATCACCGCGATGAACGCCACCAACGGGAACATCGTGTGGGCGAAGAACGTGGGTGCGCGCACGGAGTCGCCGCCGCTCGCCTACCGCGGGCGCGTGTACTTCGGCGCCGAGAGCGGCACGGTCTACGCGATGCGCGCCTCGGACGGCAAGCAGATCTGGACCTACCACACGTCCGGTGACGTGACCTCGGGGCCCGCGTTCTCCAAGGGCCTCCTCTACTTCGGCGACTACGGCGGCAACGTGCAGGCGGTGCGCGCAAGCAATGGCTCGCTCGTGTGGAAGACGCATGAGGCGGGGCTGCCCTTCGGCCGCTCAGGGGGCTTCTACGGCACGCCGGCCATCGCGTTCGGGCGGGTGTACGTGGGCAACCTCGACCGGAAGGTCTACTCCTTCGACGCAAGCACCGGCAAGCTCGCCTGGAGCCATTCCACGGGCGGGTACGTGTACGCCGCGCCCGCGGTGGCCGCGGTGCCCGGCGTGACCCCCACCGTGTTCGTGGGCTCCTACGACCACAACTTCTACGCGCTCAACGCCCGGACCGGGGCGGTGCGCTGGACCTACTCCGCCAGCGGTCCGATCTCCGGCGCGGCCAGCGTGATCGGGCGCATCGTGTACTTCTCCACGCTCGACTCGCTACGCACCTACGGCCTCGACGTGCGCACCGGCAAGGTGAAGTTCAACGTCGCCCGCGGCGCTTACAACCCCGCGATCTCGGACGGCCGCTGGCTGTACATCACGGGCCACTCGGGCGAGACCGCGTATGAGCCGCTTCACCAGCCGAAGGCCACCGCGGCGATCGGCGCCGCCGCGCGCAAGGTGCACCGCAACCGCGTGAAGAAGAAGGCGCACCGCCACGCGAAGCACCACAAGCGCAAGGCCAAGCGGAAGGGCTAACGCGGCACGCTTTCCGCGGGCGCGCCCGCGGTGTGCTCCAGCCGGCTGCCGCGAGCGCGCGGCGGCCCGCGCCTCAGCGCGATCCCGATGCCGATGAGCGTCCACGCGATCGGGTCCTCCAGGAAGTCCGCATACAGGAGCGTGTGGAACACGAGTGCGGCGAAAGCCGCCACCACCGCCATCCGGCCGAGCAGGCGAGCCCCGGGCTCCTCATCCCGGCGCAGCCGCAGCAGCCCTCCGAACAGCAGCCGGAAGGCGGTCACCAGCACGAACACATAGGCGGCCAGGCCGATCACCCCCTGCTCCGCCGCCACCGTGATCGGGATCGTGTGGGATGCGGACGCCGCCTGCGCCTGGCCCTTCTTCTCGCGTGCGCGGAAGCGTTCGGCGAACGAGCCGGAGCCGTAGCCGTACAGCGGGCGGTCCGCGAACATCCCCAGGCCGCCGCGCATGAGGTCCACGCGGCCGCTGGTGGCGCGGTTGAGCGACTTCGCCGAGTGCCCCTGGAGGTGCACGGAGCCCGGGATCGCGAACACCACGATCGCCAGCAACACCAGCGCCGCGGCCGCGGCGCCCACCACGGGCCCGATGCGCCAGCGCACCGCGGCCAGCACGGCCAGCCCCACGAGCAGCGTGGCGAAGCTCGACTGGGAGAGGCTCAGCACGAGGCCGACCCATAGAACCGCGAGCAGGACGCTGATCCAGACCACGGAGCGCCGGCGGCGCGTCCAGAGGAGCAGCGTGGTGAGCAGCACCATCACGATCGCGAGGTAGCGCCCGTAGATGTTCGGGTCGAAGAACAGCGAGTTCACCCGGAAGTACGAGCGGAACTGGTTCGCCTCGAGCACCTTCGGGTTCCACAGCAGGCGCTTCGTGGCGAACTCGCCCACCCCGATCGCCACGAACAGGAGCGACAGGGCGACCGTGACCCGCAGGCACCACGTCTCGAGCCGCGCGGTCCACTCGAGCGACGTGATCAGCTTGAGCAGCAGCGCGAACGGGATGTAGAAGAACGCCACGTTCTTGAGCGCCGTCTCGAAGTCGGTGGAGTACACCGACTGGATCGAGTAGAGCGTGACCGCGATCAGCAGCGCCAGCTCGACGTAGCCCGGCGAGCGCTCCGCCGGCGCCAGGCGGTAGCCGTTCTCGGCGCCCATCGGCCGCGGCCGGAGCCGCTCCCACACGTACGCAAGCCCGCCGCCACCCACCACCACGTAGAGCGGCACGAGCAGGAGCGCCGACTGCCCGCCGGCCTGCACCGGGATGCGGAACGGGAGCGCGGCAACCGCGAGCACCGGCAACAGCAGCGGGCGCCGCAGGAACAGCGCGGCCAGCGCGAGGATCAGCGCGATCCCCACCACCGCGAGCGCGAGCAGCTCAGCCGGATGGGAGCGCAGGGTCACGATCTGGTGGCTCGACTTCCACAGCTCCCCCACGAGCAGCACCGGGGTGAGCACGAGTGCCACGAGCGCAGCCCACGCTCTGGCGCGCGGCGTGCTCAGGAAGAACGCGCCGGCGACCGCGAGCGACGCCGCCACCATGCCGATTCCCTTGAAGCCGGTGGCTACTGCGAGAGGAGCGACCACACCCGCCTCGTCACGTCCGTGAGCTCAACGTCGCCCGCCAGGCTCGACGCCCACTGCGAGCTTCCCACCCGCACCACGATGCCCTTGCCCAGCCGGTAGGCGACGAAGGCCGGATGCTTCGGATCCCGGCCGGCGGAGGACAGGATCTGCGTGCCGCCAACGAGCCGCTGCGACTGCTCGAACTGATCGAAGCTGCCGAGGAGCCCGCCGCTGACGCCGGCGAACAGCCCGAGCGTGTCCGGCTGGTTCACCACCATCGGCGCCTGCTGGATCCGCACGCTCGCGGTCTGCTCGCCGAACACGTTCACGCGCTCCGGCGGCGTGGGATTCACGAGCTGGCTCCCCGCGAGCCCCACCCGCCGGCGGAACGAGTCCGTGCCGAACGACGCCACGCGCCCTCCTCGCTCCACGTACGAGCGCAGGGCAAGATCAAGCTTGTCGGTGAGCCACGTCTCGTCCCCGACGAACATCACGCCCCTGCGACCTGCCAGCTGCGGCCCGCGACCTTCAGCGAGCGCCAGGTCGCTCGTGATCTCGTACGGCACCTTCGTGCGGTCGAGGAAGCGCAGCAGCGGATCCACGCGGTCCACAAGCCCGGCCGGCGGCAGGCCGTGCGCGAAGGCGCGCTCGCTCTGCACGCTGTCGCCGGCGGCGAGCGTGTTGGCGAAGCCGTCGCCGTCGTCATCCACCCGGTTGCCGCCCTGCCAGGCGATCGCCGGCACCACCACGAGCACCTTCCCTCGCTGGCGACCCTGCACCACCACCGGCTGCGTGGCGTGGTGGCCGCCCGCCTGCACGCGCAGCAGGTAGACGCCGCTGGCCGCGCTCGACGGCACACGTACCGACAGCCCCCGCCCTCCGCCCGTGCCGTGCGCCACGGCCGCGGCCGGCCGCACCGGGCCGAGGCTCCAGCGCAGCCGCCGCGGCAGCGGGCCGATGTGGAATCGCGCCACCGATCCGGCCGTGACCGGGTCGAGCGAGCCGCTGACTGTGAGGTAGCGCACGGACACGCCGGTGTTCGGCTTGGTCTCGCTGCGATCGGGCGGCAGCAGCCGGGGCCAGCTGCCTGCATTGCCCGAGCGATCGTAGGTCGTGATCGTGATCGCGTAGATGCCGTCGGGCGCGGGCTTGCCGCCCACCATGCCATCCCACATCACCGTCTTGCGGAAGCGCGGCGCTTGGAAGAAGGCCACCTCCTTCGGCTTCGGCACGTCCGTGCGGTAGATCCGCACGAGCGGGTGCGGGTTCGAGCGGCCGTGGTAGCGCACCCTTGCGCGACCGATCGCGCCGGGCGCGCCCGGGACGATCACGCTTGGCGTGACCGCCAGGATGCGCGGGTGCGGGGGCGTGGTGTCGAGGATGAGGATGCGGCCGGAGGTGACGGCACGGGCCTGATCGCGCAGCGTCACGCGAAGGCGATAGCGGCCATCGGGCGCCACCACGCCGGAGTCGGTTCGCCCGTTCCACCTGTAGTGGTGGCGGCCGCGGTGCAGGAACCGGGCGTCCACCAGCGTGCGCACGTCATCGCCCGCCGAGTTCACCATCGTCGCGGTAACGCGGCCCGCGTCGCGCAGCGTGAAGTAGATCTTCACCCGGTCCTTCGGACAGCGGCAGGTGGGCGAGAAGTAGCGGTTGTAGTAGACGTTCTCGACGATCGGCGTGGAGCGCTTCAGGCGCTGCGCCACGAGAAAAGCGGCCGCTGTCGCGACCACCAGAAGGCCAAAGACCACGCGGACCAGGACGCTGCTCGGCACGCGCGTAAAGGTACCCCGCGTGCCCTGGGGCGGGCTTATCCCGAGGAGCCGGCGCCCCCGGCCTTGTCAGCGCCGACGATCACCGTGACCGTGGCGTCACCCGCCAACCCCTGCGTCTGCGGATCGATCTTCTCCACCTGCGAGATACCGAGCCTCTTGCCAACGAGCTCGGCCGCGCGCTGGTTGCCGTTCGAGTACTCCACCACGGACTCGGCCTGCTGGCCCTGCGTGAGCGCGTTGTTCGTGTTGCCGCGCCGGAAGCCCGCCTGCTCGACCTTGTCCGCGACCGTGGCCGCGAGGCCGGTGACGGTGGTGCCGTTCAGCACGGCCACCGTGATCGACTTGGGATCGAGTGAGGCCGTGCGGTGCGAATGGTGCGAGCTGGAGCTGCTGCTCCCTCCGCCGGAGATGTGAGACACGTTGGCGGTGCCGCTGCCGCTGCCGTTGTTCTTCGTGAGCTGCGAGATGCCGTACGCCGCGCCCGCGCCGATGACGAGGATCCCCACCACGATCAGCGCGATGTAGCGCGGCGCCGGCCAGCTGATCCGCCGGTACCACGGGTCGCCGTGCCCGACGTTTCCGAGAATCGGATAGCTCGGCCTGTCCCCGGCGGGCGCGGAGCGCGCCGTGGGCAACGTCGGCGGCGGAGGTGTGGGCACACCGCTCGGTGGCGGCGCTGCATTGCCGGGTTGCGGCCGCACGGCCGGCGCCGCCACGGTGGCTCCGCCGCCCGAAGCCGCGGCCGCAGTGCGCTGCTGCTGCGCCTGTGTCTGGGCAGCCTGCGCCTGCGCGGCTATGCGCGCTTCCTCCTCCGCGGCACGTTCGGGCGCGCGGCCCGCCCATTCGCGCAGACGCTTCACGTCCCGCGCCTGCGAGAAGTAGAGGGCGCTGAGCACCGCCAGCCCGACCACCGCCGCAAAACCCGCGTAGGAGCCGATCTCTTGAACGAGATGCATCCCGAGTCCCTACCTTAGACGGAGTGCCGGGCGCCCAAGGGCGGGACGAGCCCGCGCTCGCGCGCCAGCGACGCCACCGTCTTCGCCAGCTCGTCCGGCTTGCCGTGGTACACGAGTTCCTCCACCCGCGAGAACGCCTCCTCGACCCATTCGGGATCAAGCGGCGGGCGCGAGGCCGCCACGATCTTCTCCGCCGGGGTGGGCAGCGGGCGCTCGTCCGGGTTGAACAGCTCCTCGTGGAGCTTCTCCCCCGGGCGCCGGCCGACGATGTCGATCGCGATGTCCACGCCCGGCTCCTGCCCCGAGAGGCGGATCATGTTCTCGGCCAGCTCGATGATCTTCACCGGCTCGCCCATCTCGAGCACGTACACCTCGCCGCCCTTGCCGAGGTCGCCCGAGCGGATGATCAGCTGCACCGCCTCCGGGATCGTCATGAAGTAGCGGGTCATCGCCGGATCGGTGACCGTCAGCGGGCCGCCCTCCGCGATCTGGCGGCGGAAGATCGGCACCACGGACCCCGACGAGCCAAGCACGTTGCCGAAGCGCACGGTGGTGTAGCGCGTGTGCGGGAAGCGATGCTGCGCGGCCTCCACAGCCCACTCCGCCAGCGTCTTCGACGCGCCCATCACCGTGGCGGGCGACACCGCCTTGTCGGTGGACACGAGAACGAAACGCTGCACACCGGACTCACCGGCGGCGGCTGCCACGAGGCGCGTGGCCACGGCGTTGTTGCGCACCGCCTCGATCGGGTTCTCCTCCATCAGCGGCACGTGCTTGTACGCCGCCGCGTGGAACACCACGTTAGGGCGCAACTCGATGAACAGCTCGCGCATGCGGGTGGCGTCCTTGCAGTCGCCGAGGACGGCACGCGCGCGGTTGAAGTGGCGCCCGTCGGCGAGCTCGCGACGGATCTCGAAGAGGCTGTTCTCGCTGTTGTCCACGAGGATCAGCTCCCGGGGCCCCACGCGTGCGATCTGGCGGCACAGCTCCGCGCCGATCGACCCGCCGGCGCCGGTGACGAGCACGGTCTCGTCCGCCAGGTAGCGGCCCAGGCGGTCGATCTCCATGCGCACCGGCTCGCGGCCCAGCACGTCCTCCACGCGCACCTCGCGCACCTGGCGCATGAGGTTCACGCCGCCGCGCAGGATCTCGAACACCGTGGGCAGCGTGCGCACCGGGATGCCGCGCTCGCGGCACGCGGACACCACGCGCTGGCGCAGCTCGCCGGGGGCCGACGGGATCGCGATGATCACCTCGTCCGGGTCGGACACGTCGAGCACCTCGGGGAGCTCGTCGGTGCGGCCGAGCACCTTCAGGCCGGCCACGCGCATGCCCTGCTTGCGCGGGTCGTCGTCCACGAAGCCGATCACCACCTGGTGGAGCTCCGGGTTGCGGCGAAGCTCGGAGGCCACGAGCTGGCCGCCGTTGCCGGCGCCGACCACCAGAACCTCGCGCGCGTCCTTCGGCCCGAGCGCCGCCCGGAACGAGCGTTCCACGAGCATCGTGCGCACGAGGAAGCGCGTGCCGCCCACGCCGGCGAGGGTGAGCAGGAAGTCGAGTGCGATCACGCCGCGCGGCGGGTCGGTGCCGCCGGGCGTGAAGAGGAAGAGCGCGACCACGAGCCCCGCCGTGCAGATCGCGACCGCCTGGAAGATCGCCTCGAAGTCCTTCTGGTCAACGAAGCGCCAGAGCTTGTGGTACATGCGGAAGAGCGCGAAGACGATCAGCTTCGCGGGGACTACGAACAGGATCGTGCCCCAGAGAAGCGTCTTGTAGCGCTCCGGCACCCCGTTGTCGAAGCGCAGGGCGAACGCGAGCCACCACGCAGCCGCCACCACGCAGCCGTCGATCAATACCTGGCCCGCGCGGCGGGCACCGATTGATGAGAAGAAGCGGGACTTCAGGGCAGTCAGGGGTTGCCTTCTTCCTACTACAGGAAAAACGGCATGCGAAACCAGCAGCCGGACGGGCTTCATGCTAGCGACGATGCGGGCGTCCCGTGGCCGCTCTAAGGGTCTTCTCACCCGCCGCCGCTAGGCTTCTGCGCCCGCGATGCTCCTTCTCGCCTCGATCAGCGAGCGGCTCGTCACCTTCGCCGTCAACGTGATCGGCGATCTCGGCCTCGGCGGCGTATTCGTCCTGATGCTCGCCGAGAGCGCCCTGATCCCGATTCCGAGCGAGGCGACGATGCTGTTCGCCGGCTTCAACGTGTCGAACGGGCACTACCCGCTCTGGGAGCCCGTGGTGGTTGGCGTGGCCGCGAACGTCGTGGGCTCCTGGATCGCGTACGCGATCGGCTACTTCGGCCGCATCGACCTGCTCGAGAAGCACATGGGCGTGCTGCACATCAAGCGCAGCCACCTCGACTGGGCGGACCGCTGGTTCGAGCGCCACGGCGAGGCCACGGTGTTCTTCTCGCGCATGCTGCCGATCATCCGCACGTTCATCTCGCTGCCGGCCGGCGTGGCGAAGATGCCCTTCTGGCGCTTCACCCTCTTCACGGTGCTCGGCTGCATTCCGTGGGTACTGATGCTCACCGCGATCGGCAACGCGGCGGGCGACAACTGGCGCCACTGGAAGCACTACTTCAGCTACCTCGACTACGTCGCGCTCGCGGCGATCGTCATCGGCATCGTCTACCTCGTGGTGCGGCGGCGCTCCCGCCCCGCCGAGACCGAGGCTGTCTGAGACGCTGGGCATCGGGCGCGCCGCTGCGCTCGGCGCGCTTCAGGGACCCACGGAGCTTCTGCCGGTATCGAGCTCCGGTCATCTCGCGCTCGTGCCCGAGCTGCTGGGCTGGGACTCCGGTTCGCTCGACCCGGAGTTCCGCAAGTCCTTCGAGGTGGCTCTGCACACGGGTACCGCCGCGGCGCTCGCGATCGCGCTGCGCGACGAGGTGCTGGGGGTTCTCGTGGCGCTCGACGTGCGGCGGGTGGCCGGGGTGGCGCTCACGTTCGCGCCGGCCGCCGCCGTGGCGGCCGTGTTCGAGCGGGCGATCGAGCGGCGCCTCGGCTCGGCCCGCTCCGTGGCGGTCGCGCAGCTCGTGGCGGGCACGGCGCTCGCCCTCGCGGACCTCCGCCCGGCCGAGCGGCCGTACTCATCCGCCGGCGCGATCGACCACCTGCTGATCGGCTGCGGCCAGGCCGCAGCGCTGGTGCCCGGCGTGTCACGCAACGGCGCCACACTCACCGCGGCTCGGCTCCTGCGCTTCGAGCGCCGCGCCGCGAGCGTGCTCTCCCGCCACGCGGCGCTTCCCGTGATCGCCGGAGCCACCGGGCTGAAGGGCCTGCGGTTGGCGCGACGCGGGCTGCCGGGCGATCTCCGGGCGCCCTTCGCCGTGGGCGCCGGGGCTGCGTTCGTCTCGACCCTGGGCTCACGCCGCCTGATCGGCGTGATGGACCGCGCGCGCTCGTACCTGCCCTTCGCGGCGTACCGCGTGGCCATCGGCGCGCTCGCGCTCCGGCGCCTCCGGACGCGCTGATTGAATAGCCGCAATGGCCGATGGCGCGTACGCCCGAGCAGGCGTGGACACGAGCCGCGCGGACAGCGCAATCTCAGCGCTGGTCGGGGTGCTGCGCACGATCGACATCGGGCGGCCGTCGCGCGTCGTGCTCGGCTCGGGGCACTACGCCACGGTGATCGACCTCAACGGCGTGGGCCTCGCCCTCTCCACCGACGGCGTTGGCAGCAAGGTGATCGTTGCCGAGCAGCTCAGCCGTTACGACACCGTCGGCATCGACTGCGTGGCTATGAACGTGAACGACCTCGTGTGCGTGGGAGCGGAGCCCATCGCGCTGCTCGACTACATCGCGGTGGAGGACGCGGACCCGGATGTGCTGCGCCAGATCGGCGTAGGGCTGAAGGAGGGCGCGGAGCAGGCGGGGGTGGAGATCCCCGGCGGAGAGCTCGCCCAGCTGCCCGAGCTGATCCGCGGGCATCCGTCGCCCCGCGGGTTCGATCTCGCCGCGGCGTCGATCGGCGTTGTGCCGCTCGACGGGATCGTGAGCGGCGAGGCGATCGCTCCCGGCGACGCCGTGATCGGCCTGCCGTCGAACGGGCTTCACTCGAACGGCTACACACTCGCCCGGCGAGCGCTTCCCGATCTCTTCGAAGCGCCGTCCGAGCTCGGCGGCGCGACCGTTGGAGACGAGCTCCTTCGCCCGACCGCGATCTACGTGCGCGCCGCGCTTGAGCTGCTGCGCTCTGACGGCGTGGACGTTCATGGCCTCGCGCACATCACCGGCGACGGCTTCCTCAACCTGCCGCGGCTCAGCGACGGCGTGGGCTGGTCGATCGACTCGCCGCTGCCGGTTCCAGCCGTTTGCGGGCTGATCGCGGAGCGCGCGTCGGTGCAGGCGGAGGACATGTGGGAGACGTTCAACATGGGCTGCGGCTTCTGCTGCGTCGTGCCGGCGGAGCACGCCGATGCGGCGATCGAGCTGCTCGCGCGGCGGCATCCCGGCGCGGCTACGATCGGCTCGGTGACGGACAGGCCGGGACTCGTGGAGATCCCCGCCGCCGGGCTCGCAGGC
Source organism: Thermoleophilaceae bacterium (assembly GCA_036378175.1). Taxonomy (GTDB): domain Bacteria; phylum Actinomycetota; class Thermoleophilia; order Solirubrobacterales; family Thermoleophilaceae; genus JAICJR01. The sequence goes on along the minus strand of DASUWY010000034.1, from coordinate 121,958 downwards.
CGCCGCGGCGAGGGCTTTCACCGCGCATGACCGCCGCGCGGGTTCGCCGCGCCTGCCTCGCGCTCACCGGCGCGGAAGAGACCTTCCCCTTCGGCCCCGAGAACTCCGTGTTCAAGGTCGCGGGCAAGATGTTCGCCATATCGCGCCTCGGCGCGGAGCCTCCGCTGCGGATCAGCCTGAAGTGCGAGCCCGAGCTGGCGGAGGGGCTGCGGGCCGCGCACGCCTCGATCATCCCCGGCTACCACCTCAACAAGAAGCACTGGAACACGGTCGTGCTCGACGGGTCGGTGCCGGAGCGGATGGTGCTGGAGATGATCGAGGACTCATACGACCTCGTGGTGGCGAAGCTGCCGAAGGCCAAGCAGACCGAGCTCGGCTGGCTGTCGTAAGCTCGCGCGCATGGCCGAACAGGACGTCGCCTTCACCACGCTCGATCCCGCCACCGGCGAGCGCTTCCAGTCGCTGCGCCGCGAGCTCGGAGTGTCGAGCTTCGGCATCAACCTGATCACGCTCCAGCCGCGCGAGCGTGGGCGGATTCACGCGCACGAGCGGCAGGAGGAGGTCTACCTGGTGCTCGAGGGCGAGCTCGCGCTCGTGCTGGACGGTGCCGAGGAGCACGGCGTGAAGCGCGACGGCGCCGTCCGCGTCGGGCCCGGGGTGCGGCGCCAGCTCGTGAACCGGGGCCCCGAACGGCTCGTGCTGCTGGCCCTCGGCGGCGCGGGCGAGCACGTGGGACGAGATGGCCGGGCGTGGGAGTCCTGGGACGAAGGCGGGGACGGCCGCCCGCCCCAGGAGGTCCCGTTGCCCAGCGATCTACCCGACTAGTCCGGCAATTCCGCGACTCCGCAATACCGCACCTCTGATCAGAAGCGTCCGCCGAAGATGCGCAGCGGCGGGTCGTACACCGCGGCGAGGCGGGCCAGCGTGAGCGCCCCCAGCATCAGGCCGAAGTCGCGCAGCGCGATGTCGTAGAAGCCGGAGTAGCTCAGCAGGTTGATCACGATGCCGAACAGCCAGCCGGCCACGAGATACGAGCCGTAGCGTGGCTTGATGGCCACCACGAGCCCGGCGACGATCTCGACCGCTCCGACGAAGTACATGAAGTCCTGCCCGGAGCCCGGCGCGATGTTGTTGATCCACGGCGCCAGGTACTTCGGCCAGTGCACCATCACGTTGAAGTACTTGTCCACGCCGAACGCGATCGGGGCCACGGTGAAGGCGAGGCGCATCAGCGCAAACGCCTGGTAGCGCGGGTCGTGCCAGGCGGCCGTACGGTCGGGCGTGGAGTTTCGAGTCTCGAGAGGCGGGACTCTGAGAGCTTCTGTTGCCATTGGTTCTCCTTTGTTGGGACCTATGGCATTGGCGTCCCGCGAAACTCGTTTCTTACGAGGTAAGAACCTCGCGCCAGGGGACGCTCACGTGGTGAGACATGGCTCCAGCGCTTACCCTCATTCCAACGGGCATGTCCGAGCAGACCTTCGATTGGGTGTCCGCTCTCTCTGCGGGTGGGCACGAGCAGGAGGACGCCACGCGGCGGCTTCACGAGCTGCTGCTGCGCGCTGCCCGCTTCGAGGTGAATCGCCGCCGCAACGCTCTCGACAGCTCGGTGGACGTGGATCAGCTTGCCGCCGACGCCGCGCACGACGCGCTGATGGCCGTGATGGCGAAGCTCCACACCTTCAGGGGCGACAGCCGCTTCACCACCTGGGTCTACAAGTTCGCGCTGCTGGAGGCCGCCGTGAAGGTGCGGCGGCGGGCCTGGCGCGAGCGCGAGGTGTCGCTCGACTCGGACGCATGGACCCGTATGCCCAATCTCGCCGCCGGGCCGGCCGGCAGCGCCGAGGCGAGCGAGCTGATGCTGGCGCTGCGGCGCGCCATTCAGGAGGCGCTCACGCCGCACCAGCGCCTGGTGCTGGTTCAGGTGGCGATCGAGGGCGTGCCCATCGACGTGCTGGCGGAGCGGCTCGGCAGCACGCGCGGCGCCCTGTACAAGACGCTGCACGACGCCCGGCGCAAGCTGCGGCTGCGGCTCGCGGAGCAGGGCTTCCACATCGACGCCGGACGGAAGGAGGCGGCCGCATGAACGATCGCGAGCTCACTCGCCGCCTGCTCGGACCCGAGGGTCCGGAGGTCACGTGCGACGCCTGCTTCGAGCAGCTCGACCGTTACGTGGAGATCGAGGTGGCCGGCGGCGATCCCGACGCCGCGGTGCCCGGCATGGCGGCCCACCTGGAAGGCTGCCCGGCGTGCTCCGAGGAGCACGACAGCCTGGTGGCGCTGCTCAGGTCGTCTCCCACAGAAGGCCCGTAAGCACCTTCACCGGTCGCAGCTTCCACTCGGCGGCAAGCTGCCAGAGCCCGAGCGCCGCGCGCGGTTCCGGCAGCTCGCACACCTCCATCACCTCCGCGGTGGCCATGCGGCCGAAGCGCTTCACCGCGTCGAGCACGCCGGGCACCTCAGCCCCGCCCGGCTCGGCGCCCGCGGCGAGGGCCGCCGCGCGGTAGTCCTCGTACGGCTTCGGCCCGTGGACCACATGGGAGCCGCCGAACACGACCGTGGGAAATGGCAGGCGCTCGCCGTCCTGGCCGCTCGTGGCGCCGCGTGTGGCCTCGAGATCGGCGCCGAAGGCCTCCACGATGGCGTGCGAGCCGAGGTCGACTCGGAAGCGCTCCACGTTGAGCCTCGCCGAGCGTGCCTCCTCAACGAGCGCCTCGGTGGTGTCCAGCTTGCGCCGGAAGCACATGAGCCCCTCGCGCAGGGCCCGCAGGTAGCCATAACCGCCGTCGTCCGCCTGCTCCGCCGCGGCCTTCACCGCCATACAGGCGGGAAACGTGCTGGAAATCGGCCCTTCCGTCCACAGACGGGGGTCCACCGGCATGGCGCTATCGTCGGCAGCCGAGAGCCACTCGATGATGTGTTGCTCGCGTTCTGCGGGTAGTTCGTACTGGCGGACGAGACCGCCCATCACGTAGGTCCAGGACAGTGAGTCGCCGAATTCCACCATCAACTTGCGGATCTTCGGCTCCGCGCCCCAGGACCAGACACTTGCGGGATCGGTGAAGTACTGGACACCTACGGCCATGCGGTCGCCCAAAATAGACGAGCAGTGATCGGCACCCTTCTAAGCGGACGCTTTCGCCTGGAGGAGCGGGTGGGCTCCGGGGGCATGTCCACGGTCTACCGCGCCTTCGATGAGACGCTCGAGCGCTGGGTGGCGATCAAGATCCTCCAGAACGAGATCGCCGACGACGACGACCAGCTCGAGCGCTTCCGCCGCGAGGCGCGCGCGGTCGCGCGGCTCAACCATCCGCACGTGGTCACCGTGATCGATGCGGGTGAGGACCAGGGTTGCCCGTACATCGTGTTCGAGTACATCTCGGGCGAGACGCTGAAGGAGCGCATCCGCCGGCTCGGCCGCCTCCCGGTGCCCGAGGCGCTCGCCTATGCGATCGAGATCGCGCGTGCGCTCCAGGCCGCACACTCGGAGATGCTCGTGCACCGCGACGTGAAGCCGCAGAACGTCCTGCTCGATACGGACGGCCGGGCGAAGGTCACCGACTTCGGCATCGCTCGCTCGCTCGAGGGCGGGGACGGCCTCACCCTCGCGGGGCGTGTGCTCGGCACCACCGACTATGTGTCGCCCGAGCAGGCGCTCGGCCGTGAGGTCACCCCGCAGTCCGACATCTACTCGCTCGGCGTCGTGCTGTACGAGATGCTCACGGGCGACGTGCCGTTCAGGGCTGACGCGCCGGTGGCCGTGGCGATGAAGCACGTGCGCGAGCCGATGCCCGACGTGCAGCTGGCGCGCCCGGAGGTGTCCGCCAACACCGCCGCGATCGTGGACCGCGCCACCGCCAAGGAGACGCGCAACCGCTACCGGACGATCGAGCAGATGCTGATCGACCTCGAAGATGCCCTCGCGCTCGAGGCCACTCGCGCCGGGCAGACGAGCGGAGAGGCCACCACCGTCCTCCGCGCGCTGCCGGGCGAGCGCTTTCGCGTTCCCTGGCGGGTGCGCTTCCCGCGGCGGGCGGCGGCCCTCACTCTGCTCCTCGCGGCTGTGGCCGCCGTGATCGTCGTCCTGGTGGTGTCTCGCACTCACGAGAACACCCCGAGCCGCAGCAGCGCGCCGCCGCAGCCCAAGGGGGCTCCCGCACTCGCCCCCGTGAAGTTCGCGCCGAACGCGGCCACGGACTTCGACCCCTTCGGCGGCGACGGCGAGCACCCGGCCGACACCCCCAAGGTGATCGACCACAACGCGCTCACCGCTTGGACCACGGAGCGCTACGACAGCGGCCTGCAGAAGCCGGGCGTGGGCATCTACGTGGACGCGGCAAGCCCCGTGATCGCCCGCCGGCTCGACATCCTCGCCCGCGAGGAGTCCGGCTACACCGCGCAGGTTCTGGGCGCGGCAGGTTCCTCGGCACCCACGCGCATTCAGGACTGGGCCCCGGTCGCGCGGTCCACCACCGTCGGCAACGGCACCACCCGCATCCCGGTGGACACCAACGGCAAGGGGTACCGCTTCTATCTCGTGTGGATCACCAAGCTGCCGGCCGGCGGGCAGGCCGCGATCAACGAGCTCACGCTGTACCGCTAGCGCGGCGCTAGAAGCGGTACGCGCGCTCTTCGCGGTAGCGCTCGAGCCCCAGCTCGAGCAGACGGTCGAGCAGCTCCGTGAACGACAGCCCGGACCGCTCGAACATCTTCGGAAAGCCGCTCGTCTGCGTGAAGCCGGGGATCGTGTTGAGCTCGTTGATCAGCACGCGCTCACCCTCCTCCACGAAGAAGTCCGCGCGCGCGAAGCCCGTGCAGCCGGCGCTGCGGTACACCTCCACCGCCAGCTCGCGCACCCGCTCGATCACCTCGTCGCCGAGCCGCGGCGGAACAATGAGATCCATGCCGCCGGGCGTGTACTTGGCCTCGTAGTCGTACCAGTCGGCATGCGCGACGATCTCCCCCGGCGTGGACGCCAGCGGCTCGCGGTTGCCGATCACGGAGCACTCCACCTCGATGCCCGTGGCCATGCGCTCGACGATCGCCACCGGGTCGTGCGAGAACGACAGCGCCAGCGCCGGGGCCAGCTCCTCGGCTATGCCCACCTTCGAGATCCCCACGGACGAGCCGAGCCGTGCCGGCTTCACGAACAGCGGCAGCCCGAGGCGCTCCACGAGCTCCGCCGGGTCGGCACCCTCGCGCACCGCCGCGTACTCCACCTGCGGCAGGCCGCGGCTCGCCATCAGGTCCTTGAACACCGCCTTGTCCATGCACAGCGCCGAGGCGAGCACCCCCGCACCCACGTACGGCACGTCCACGGTCTCGAGCAGGCCCTGCACCGTGCCGTCCTCGCCGAACGGTCCGTGCAGCACGGGGAAGACGATGTCCGCGTCGAGCGGCGCGGCACCGGGTGCCAGCGTGACCGGCTCGCCGTCGCAGGTCCAGCGGCCGTCCTCGCGGCCAATCTCGATCGTCACCACTTCGTGCCCGCCGTTCTCGAGACCGTCGCGCACGGCCGCGGCCGAGGACAGCGACACCTCGTGCTCGCTGGAGCGCCCGCCGGCTAGGAGAGCGACCCTCACCCGCTCGGCGTGGTCGGGGTGGGCTCGGCGGGCGTGCCGTTGTTCGACCCGGGGCTGTTGGTGGTGGGCTGGAACTTGCCGATGTAGATCACCACGGTGCGGCCCTTCTTGAGCTGCGTGCCCACCGCGGGGCGCTGATGGACCACGAGCCCGTCCTGGGTCTGGTCCTTCGTGACCTTGGGCTTGGCCTGCACCTGGAACCCCGCCGCCTGGAGTGTGGCGGTGGCCTGGGCCTGCGTCTGGCCCGTCACGTCCGGCACCTTCGCGGTGTCGGGGCCCTTCGAGATGGTGAGCGTGACGCTCGTGCCCTTGTCCACCGTCGTGCCTCCCACCGGATCCTGCGAGATCACGGTGCCCTTCGGCTGCGCGGCGTTCACCTGGTTGTCGGTGTAGGAGAAGCCCGCGTTGTGCAGGGCGGAATGAGCCGCCGCCGCGGTCATGTTGGTCACGTCGGGCACCTTCACCTGCACGGGCCCGCTGCTCACCACCAGATGCACGCGCGACCCCTTCGGCACGGTGGTGCCGTCAGGTGGATCCGTGCTGATCACCTCGCCCTTCGGCACCGTGGTCGAGTGCTGCGAGCTCGAGTCCACGGTCAGGCCTCGCCTGTTGAGCGCCTTCGTGGCTGTGGACTCTCTCAAGCCGACCACGAGCGGCACCTGCACCGTCCCAGGGCCGCTCGACACCTGCAGGACCACCGTGGAGTGCTTGTCCACCTTCGTGCCGCCCTCGGGGCTCTGGCCCACCACCTGCCCGACGGGGGACCCGCTCTCGGTCCGGTGGATCTGCACCCGGAAGCCGCGGTTGCTCAGATCGGCGGTGGCAACGGAGGACTGCTGGCCCACCACGTCCGGCACGGCCACGCGCGAGTTCTGAAGCAGCGCCCACACTCCCACGGCTATGCCGGCGGCGAGGAGCAGCGCGAGCACGATCCACGGCCAGCGGCGCGGACCGCGTTCACGCGGCTCCCGGACCACAGGCGGCGGGGGCCCGACGGGCGCCGCCCACACCGCGGTGTCCTGGCCGCCGTTGGTGCCTGACGCGATCGCGGAGCGCGCCGCCTCGAGCGCGGCGATGAACTCGTCGGCGTTGGCATAGCGCTGCGCGGGCTGCTTTGCGAGCGCCTTCATCACCACGCCCTCGAGCGCAGGGTGAATGTCGCGCCTCAGAGACGCGAGCCGCTGCGGCTGCTCGCTGAGGTGCTTGAGCGCAATCGACACCGCGCTGTCGCCCTCGAAAGGAACCTTGCCGGCGAGCATCTCGTAGAGGATCACGCCGATCGAGTAGAGGTCGGACGCCGCGGTCACGCCGTGACCCTGCGCCTGCTCCGGTGAGAGGTACTGCGCAGTGCCCATGATCGAGCCGGTCTCGGTCATCTCGGACGCGCCGGCGCGCGCGATGCCGAAGTCCGTGACCTTCGCGTTGCCCTGCGGGCCGATCATCACGTTCTGCGGCTTGAAGTCACGGTGGATCACGCCGCGCTTGTGGGCGAACCCGGCGGCGCGGAGGATCTGAATCCCGATGTCGATAGCGCGCTCCTGGGACAGCGGCGCCTCGCGCCTGATGAGGTCCTTGAGCGTCTCCCCCTGGAGGAACTCCATCGCGATGTAGTAGGTGCCGTCGTGGGCGCCGCGGTCGAACACGCCCACCACGTTCGGATGCTGCAATCCCGCTGCGGCCGAGGCCTCGCGGCGGAAGCGCTCCACGAATTCCTGGTCCTGCGCGAAGCGGTGGTGCAGCACCTTCAGCGCCACCTGGCGGCCCAGGTGCGTGTCCTCCGCGCAGTACACGTCGGCCATCCCGCCCGAGCCGATCCGGTTGAGGATCCGGTAGCGGCCGTCCACCATCGTGTTGCCAACCACTTCGGCCATCAGCCGTTCCCCTTCAGGAGCTGCTGGATGATCTGCTTGGCGATCGGCGCGGCCACGGTGCCGCCCTCACCCTGCGTGCGCTCGACCGTCACCGCGATCGCCACGCGCGGGTTGGGCACCGGCGCGAACGCGATGAACCACGCCTGGTTGGCGGTGCCGTTCGCCACCTCCGCCGTGCCGGTCTTCCCTGCCACGGTCACGCCCGGAATCTGAGCGGCGGTGGCGGTGCCGGCCTTCACCACCTGCTCCATCATGGCTGTCACCTGCTGTGCGGTGGAGGCCTTCATCACCGTCTGCAGCTCGGCGGGTCCGCGCGAGTCGACGGTGCGACCGTCCGGCGACTCCACGCGGTCAACCAGGCGCGGCTTCATCAGCTTCCCGCCGTTCGCCCCCGCGGCGGCGACCTCGGCCATCTGCAGGGGCGAGACGCGCAACCGCTCCTGGCCGATGGCCACGCGGGCGATGTCGATCGCGTCGCTCGGCCCGAGCAGCTGCCCCTTCGACCCATACACGCCGCTCACTCCGAGCTCGTCCGTCGGCAGGTCGAGCTTTGGCCTCGAGTCGAAGCCGAAGCGCTGCATGTACTTGAACATGGTCTGCTTGCCGAGCTTCTCGCCCACCTCGCCCCACACCGTGTTCACCGACTTCGCGAGCGCCTCGGTGAGCGACAGCGGCCCGTAGTTGCCGCTGCCCTCGGTGCAGCAGTTGGAGAGCGGCACGCCTCCGAGGATCTTCGGAGACTTGCCCGACACGATCGAGTTGGGCGTGTAGCGCCCGCTGTCGATCGCCGCCGTGGCGGTCACGACCTTCATCGTCGAGCCCGGCGGGTAGCCGCCCTGAGTGGCGCGGTTGAACAGCGGCGCCGCCTTGTCGGTGTTGAGTTGCTTGAACTGGGACGGGACGTTGTTCGGGTTGTAGTTCGGCACGCTCGCCATCACCCGCACGGCGCCGTTTCGCGGGTCGAGAGCCACGACGGAACCCGGCCTCCCCGCCAGCAGCTGCAGGGCCAGCCGCTGTGCCGCGGGATCGAGCGTCGTGTGAAGGTCATTGCCGACCCTCTTCTGCCCCGACAGCTGATCGATGATCGAGGAGAACTCGTTCGCGCTTCCCGCGAGCTGGTCGTTGTACTCCTTCTCGAGTCCGGCGCTGCCGTGGGAGATGAACGAGTAGCCGACCGTGTGGGAGAAGAGCTCGTTCGTCGGGTAGGTGCGGCTGTAGCGGAGCGTGGGGCCGTGCCCGCTGCGGATGTTCTTCGCCAGCACCGTGCCGTCGTCCGCGTAGATGTAGCCGCGCGGGATCTGGAGCTGCTCGAGCAGAGGGCGCCGGTTGGCCGTCTGGTTCTGCAGGCTCTTCGCCTCGAACACCGTCCAGCGCGAGGTGAACACCACGAGCAGCGTGAACAGCACGAGCACCACGCCGAACAGGTGCGTGATCTGCCTGTTCAAACCACGCCTCCACGTTCCGTGTGCACCCTGCGGGCCTCATTCGAGATCATCAGCAGAAGGGCGAGCACGACGAAGTTCGCGAGGATCGAGCTGCCGCCGTAGGACACGAGCGGGAGCGTGACGCCGGTGAGCGGGATCACGCGAGTCACCCCGCCCACGATCACGAACACCTGCAGCGCCACCACCGAGGCGAGGCCCGCTGCGAGCAGCTTCGAGAAGCCGTCGTGCGCCATCAGCGCCGTCTTGAACCCGCGGGCCACGAACAGCAGGTACACGAGGATGAGGGCGGCCGCGCCGAACAGGCCGAGCTCGTTCGTGATCACCGCGTAGATCGTGTCCGTGTGCGCGGCGGGCAGGATCGTGACCGTGTGCCCGCCGGCCACCGGCAGCTGTAACAGCGACAGGCCGAAGCCGCGGCCGAATAACCCGCCGTCAGCCTGAGCGAAAAGCGCCTGCGCGATCTGGTAGCCCGAGGACTCCACGAGATCCGGGCGGAACGGATGCAGCCAGATCTGCACGCGCTCGTGAACGTGAGGCACGTGGTTCGCGAAGAAGATCGCGCCGAGCACGAACATCGCGAGCCCCACCACGATGAATGAGATCCGCCCCGTGGCCACGTAGAGGATCGCGAGGAAGGCGCCGAAGAACATGATCGAGCTGCCGAGATCGCGAATGAAGATCAGCATCAGCATCGCGAGGCCCCAGACGAGCAGCAGCGGGCCGAAGTGCTTCAGGCTGATGCGCGGGATGCGGCCGCGAACGAGCACGTCGCGCGTCTCGCGCAGGTAGCTCGCCAGGAAGATGACGATGCCGATCTTCGCGAACTCCGCGGGCTGGAACTGGAGCGAGCCGACGTGGATCGCCAGGTACGCGCCGTTGGTGGCCCCGCCGATGCCGGGAACGCGTGGCAAGAGGAGCAGCCCGATGCTCGCCAGGGCGATCGTGTAGCGGTAGCGCTCGAGCACGCGGTAGTCACGCAGGAACACGATCGTCGCGCAGAACAGCACGAGCCCCACCACGAACCACTCGGCCTGCTGGCGCGCCAGCTTCGGATCGATCCGGTAGATCATCACCAGCCCGAACGCGGCGAGCAGGGCGCCGAGCGGGAACAGGTACGGGTCCGCGTTCGGCAGCCGGGCCCGGATGAAGATGTGCGCGAACAGGCAGCAGCCGAGGAAGAACAGCCCGTAGGTGATGGTCACCTTGCCCGTCTGCGACGAGCGCGTGATCAGCACGGCCGTGAAGCCGGCGGTGACGAGCAGCGTGACCGGCAGCAGGCCGAACAGCTCACGGGAGCGCGCCGACATGCGCTAGCCCTCGCCCCGCTCGAGTGAGCGCACGAGATCGACGGCGTCGCCGCGGCTGCGGAGCTGGTGGTTCAGCACGGCATCCCGCTGACGCGTTGGCAGCGACGACGCCGGCACGGTGCTCTCGTACTGCTGCGTGTAGAGCTTCACTCCGAGCGGCAGGTCGTACGGCAGCCCGCGGTAGAGCGTGATCAGGCCGGCGTTGTCGGTGCCGACGAAGTAGAACTGCCGGCTCGCCGCATAGCCGCCGCCGATGAGCGCGGCGAGGATGATCAGCGAGATCGCCGCCGCGAGGGGCCAGCGGGCGCGGCGCCGCCCTATGGGGGCCGGAGGTCGGAGGTCGGAGGTCGGAGGTCTTGGCTCGATGCGGGGTCGCGCGACCGTGGCGGTCGATTGGCCGATCGACTCCTCCGACCTCCCCCCTCCCGCCTCCGACCCGCTGATCACCATCGTGTCCCCGCCTGGGTCCACGGTGGGGCCGCTTTGCACCGGCAGCTTCTCCGTTCCCGACAGGGTGTCCGACTCCTCGCGCGGCTCGCGCACCGCCGCTTCATCCACGAGCTTGAAGAGGACGACGGTGATGTTGTCCTTCCCGCCGTTCGCGTTCGCCGCCTTCACGAGCTCCTCGGCGGCCTGCTTCAGCGACGAGCGCCCGCGCAGGATCTCCGCCAGGCGCTCCTCGGACACCATGCCCGTGAGCCCGTCGGAGCAGAGCAGGTAGACGTCCCCGTCCCTGGCCGGATACGTGCAGGTCTCCACGTCCACCGTCGGCTCCGGGCCGAGCGCGCGCGTGATGATCGAGCGGCGCGGGTCCACCTCGGCGTCCTCCGGGGAGAGCTTGCCCATCCGCATCAGCTCCTCCACCAGGGAGTGGTCCTGCGTGAGCCGCTCGAGCTTGTCGTCGCGGAAGCGGTACGCGCGGCTGTCGCCCACATGGCCGAGAGAGATCTCGTTCTCCCCCACCATCGCGGCGGTCAGGGTCGTGCCCATTCCCGCGTGCGACTCGTCCGACTGCGCCAGCTCGTAGATCTTGCGGTTGGCCGCGTGCGCGATCGCGGCGAGCTGATCCTCGGGACTCCGGTCCGCGTTCTCCTGCTCGGAGAACTCGTCCACCGCGATCTGCGAGGCCACCTCGCCGGAGCGCGCGCCGCCCATCCCGTCCGCCACCGCGAACACCGGCGGCGACTCGTAGAACCGGTCCTCGTTCGTCTGCCGCTGCCGGCCGACGTCTGTGAGCCCCACTTCTTCCGCGACCCTCAGCACGCCTACTCCTGGTAGCGAAACTCGGTGTCGCCGATGCGGATCTTGTCCGCCACCTTCAACTGCTCCGCGCGCCGCAGCTGGCGGCCGTTGAGGAAGGTGCCGTTGGTCGAGCCCATGTCCTCGATGAACATGAAGTCGCCGCGGGGGAAGATGCGCGCGTGGGCGGACGACGCGAAGGGGTCGTCCACCTCGATGTCGGAGTTGGCCGAGCGTCCCATCGTCGCGCCGCCATCGCCCAGGGAGAACACCGTCCCTGGCTCGTGGCCCATCGCGGCGATCACCTCGAGCCGTGGCTCCACGCCCGCCCGCAGATCGGGGCCGCTGCGCTTGCGCGGCTCGCGCGCGCCGGGCGGCGGAGCGGCGTCCGTGGCCGGCTCGACGTACTGGCCCGTGCGGCGCATGTCCTTGAGCGAGCTCCGCGCCACCCACAGGAGGAACAGGTAGAGCACGATCAAGAAGGCGAACTTGAGCGCTACCGCGACCGGATCGGTCGTCACTTCTACTCCTGCTCGAAGGACAGTCGGGAGAGTCCCAGCGTGATCTCGTCGCCCGGCTTGAGCACGGCATGCTCCACCCGCCGCCCGTTCACCTTCACACCATTGGTGGAGCCGAGGTCGGCCAGCATCCAGGTGTCGCCCTGGCGGCGCAGCTCGGCGTGGCGGCGGGACACGTTCGGGTCGTCGAGCACGATGTCGCAGTCCCGGCTGCGGCCGAGCACCACGCGTGCGCCGCTCAGCACAGTCCGCCGGCCGTCGGCCACGAGCAACGCCCGGCCGAGAGCCGGCGTCTCCACGAGCTTGCGAGCCTCCGCGTCGGGCGAGTAGACCATCGTGTGGCCGTAGTCGGCCTGCTGGGGCTCCATCTCCCCGGACTCCTCGTCCGGCGGCTGGATCAGATGAGCCTGGATGCCGAACTCGCCGAGGCCGAGGCGCTCGTCCGTCTTGAATTCGACGGTGGGCCGGGTGACGAGGGCGAGCCCCTCCCCGCGCGCGTGCTCGAGCAGGTAATCGGACAGTTCCTTCTTGAGCGCGCCCTCGTAGCTCGAGAACTGCTCCCGGTCGCCGGGCGACAGGAAGACCACGTACTCGTTTGGAACGTAGGTCCGCGAGATGGAGACCACCTGGTTCTCCTCCATCTCCTTGGCAAGCTTGCGCGCCAGCTCGACCGGCTGGACGCGTGATTTGAAGGCTCGGCTGAAGGCCCCTTCGACAAAGGCCTCGAGCTTCGCCTCGAGGTTGCGTAGAACGCTCATTCCAGAGGCATGCTAGGGAACAGTGGATGGTGTCACGGGCGCTGGCGGAGTGCGCACGTGGGCGGCTGCCACGGCCAGCCCGGCGCCGAGGAGAGCGCCCACGGTGGCACCGCGCGCAGCGGCCAGGTGGACATCCGGCGAGAGCACGCCGTCCAGGGCATGCAGAGCAGCCACCACTCCGGCCGCCCAGGCGGAGGCGAGGATCACGTCGAAAGTGAGGTTGCGGCCGCGCACCCCGAGCGGCAGAAGCGCGGCCCCGGCGGCGAACACCACCACCGGCGCGAGCGCCGGCCCGCTCAGGGTGGGAAACACAGCGTGCGACACGGCGTGGGTGAGCGAGCCGTCCCAGCGCGCTCGCGGCTGCGTGCCAGCGGCCACGCCGTACAGAAGGGACCTGCCCGTGATCACCTCCGCGGCCACGATCCAGAGGAAGCCGGCCGCGCCAAGCCCCGCCCTGCGCCAGGGGCTGCGAGAGCCGAGGCCGGCAAGGGCAATGTAGGCGGGCGCCAGGCCGATCGCGCCCAGCGCCGGCGCGAGGGCGGGCATCGACCACAGCGGGCCGCCTCGCAGCAGCAGAACGGGCACGGCGGCAGCCGCGAGTGCCAGCACGAGCGCGGTGCCCGGCTGCCTGGTTGCAAGCCAGCCGATCACGCACACGGCGGCCGCCAGCCAGCCGATTCGCGGGAGAAGAGCAACGGCGAGCGCCGCCGCGGCGGCGGCAGCGATCGGCGCCACGGGCGGCGCCGGGCCTAGAAGCTGAAGCGCGAGGAACACGAGCAAGCCACCCGCCACCGCGGCCACCGCCCGCGCGGGCACCGCAACCGGCTCCCGCAATCTGTGGCCGTGTTCGCGCTCCGCGAGGCCGAAGCGCTTGAGCGTGGCGGTGTCCACCAGGCCGCCCTCCTCGGTGAGCTCCTTCTCGGCGTGCTCGAGCGTGCGCTGCAGCACCTCGAGCGACGGGCGCCGCTCGGGCCGTGGGTCGAGCGCGGCATCGATCGCGAGGCACAGCCGCTCCGGAAGGTCCCTGCGGCGTGAGCGCAGCCGCGGGAGGGCGCGCCCGAGGTTGCGCGCCGTTGCGGCGGGTCCGCGCGCCTTCACGGGGTTCGAGCCCGTCCACCCCTCGTACAGCGTGAGGGCGAGCGCGTAGACGTCCACCGCCCCGCTGATCCGCTCGCCCTCCGCCTGCTCCGGCGCCATGTAAGCGAGGGTGCCCACCACGTCGCCGGTACGGGTGAGGTCGCTCTCCGCGAGGTGCGCGACGCCGAAGTCCGTGAGCTTGGCGAAGCCGGCGCCCGCGGCGGGCTCAGCCACCACCATCACGTTCTGCGGCTTCACGTCGCGGTGGATCACGCCCTTCTCGTGCGCGTGCTGGAGCGCCTGGCAGAGCGCGATCCCGATGCGCGCGATGTCGCGGTCGGAGAGCGCTCCCCCACGCAGGAGCTCCGCAAAGGTTCGGCCACGAACGAGCTCCGATACGAGGTACACCGCCTCGTCATCCGACCCGAGCTCGTACAGGGACACGATGCCCGGATGGTTCAGCCGCGCCGCCACCCGCGCTTCACGCTCGGCCCGCACCGGCGCCGGCCCCTCGGCCTCGCGCGGGATGACCTTCACCGCCACCTCCCGCTCGAGCTTCTCATCCCAAGCGAGCCAGACGACGCCATACCCACCGGCCCCCAGCCGCTGGCGCAGCAGGTAGCGGCCGAGCACGTATCCGCCATCCGAGCCCTCGCCCCGGCGACCTGCGACCTGCGACCCTTGAGCCAGAGGCTCGGTTCGCGCTGTAGAGCGTTCCATCACAAGTTCCTCTGTTCGCGCATCAACACCTCGCCCCTGCCGCCGGAGCGGGGGTCATACTGCGTCCGTGCGGGTTGTAATAGCCTGACACGGGGCCGCTGCAGGCCGCGGAGCTTGCGTGTCATTCCTCGACGAAGAAATCGACGACCGCCCCCGGCGTAGAAGCCGTCGCCCCCCACCTCGTGGGCCGGGCGTGGACCAGCAGACGCTGTGGGTGCGGCGCCTGATCGCCATTGGCGTGGGCGTACTGATTCTGATCCTGCTCGTGTGGGGCATCCACTCCTGCCAGGTTTCGCGGAAGCACAGTGCCTTCCGAAACTACAACCGGGACGTAAGCGCTCTCCTACAAGAGTCCGGCCAGCAGAGCGGCGAGCTGTTCAACCTGCTGAAGAACCCGAGCGGCAGCTCGGCCAACCCCGTGGACGTGACCAACAACGCCAACGGGGTCCGCGTGCAGGCCGAGCAGCTCGTGGACCGCGCGCGCGGCACGAGCCACCCGGGCGAGCTGAACACCGCCCAGCGCTACCTGCTCGAGGTGCTCGAGTTCAGGCGCGACGGCATCGCGAACATCGCCACGCAGCTGCGCACCGCGCTAGGCGACCAGGGCCGGCAGGCGGCCACCAACGCCATCGCCGCGCAGATGCGGAACTTCGACGCGAGCGACGTGATCTTCTCCCAGCGCTTCGTGCCCGAGTTCCAGAAGCAGTTCAAGTCCCAGGGTCTGCTGGGTGAGGTGCAGACGCCGAAGAGCGCGTTCCTGCCCGATATCGCGTGGCTGGATCCCACCACGGTGGCCGACCGGATCGCGCGCATCCGTGGCGGCAGCAGCTCATCCGGTCCGGTGGCGCCGGGACTGCACGGCACGTCGCTTGACAGCGTGGTGGTCAAGCCCGGCGGCCAGACGCTCAGCACCACCTCGGCGGTGGCAATCCCCTCGAGCGCCAACACCTCCTTCGACGTTCAGCTCACGAACGGCGGCACGAACGACGAGACGAACGTGACCGTGCGCATCACCATCTCGGGCGCCGGCAAGCCGATCGTCACCGAGCAGAAGATCGCCACGCTGCCGAAGGGCACGCAACAGACGGTGAACGTCGCGCTCTCGCAGACACCGCCGACTGGCCAGCCGGTGAAGATCACGGTGCAGGTGCTGCCCGTACCGGGCGAGAAGAACCTGGCGAACAACAAGGCCACCTATCCGGCCATCTTCACCCACTGACCAAGGCCGCTGAGGCTGGCGCTACTCTGCTGGCCCGGTGAACGACCTGACCACGACCCAGGGGATCGTCGCGCTGGCGGCCGCCGCCGTGGCGGTTGCGGCTCTCCTCTTCGCGATCGTCCTGGCCGTGAAGCTGCGCCGGCTGCGGGCCGCACAGGAGGTGGTCCTCGGAGCCCACGGCGAGCGTGACCTCGTAACGCACGCGGAGCGGCTCGAGACGGGGTTCGTGGATCTGCGCGACTGGGTCGAGGAGGTGCTCGCCACGCTCGACCGGCGGGTGGGCACGGCCGAGCAACGGATCGACGGCTGCCTGGCGTACACCTCGCTCGTGCGCTACGACGCGTACGGCGAGATGTCCGGCCAGCAATCCAGCTCCTACGCGCTGCTCGACTCCCACCGCTCCGGCGTGGTGATCTCGTCGATCCTGCACCGCGAGCAGGCGCGCGTGTACGTCAAACGCGTGCACAACGGCGAGTCGGAGCTCGAGCTGTCCCCCGAGGAGCGCGAGGCGATCGACGCCGCGCTCTCTCCCGCCGGCAACCCGGCTTCCTGAGCGGAGTCTGCGCATTTGCGGCAGGGGGTGCCGCTACACTGGCCGCAGGGTGACCAGGGTGAGCAGCACCGTACCTGCGGTCGTAGAGGAGGCTGGCGAACAGCCAGCTTCCGTCCCCACGCTGCCGGGTGCCCGGCTGGAGCAGCGTGGGGCCACATTGGGCCGGGTGCTGGTGCTGAACGCGTCGTACGAGCCGATCAACGTGTGCACGGTTCGGCGCGCCGCGGTGCTCGTGCTCAAGCAGCGCGCCGAGGTACTCGAGCAGTCGGACTGGCCGCTCCACGCCGAGAACCTGACCATGCCGCGCCCGATGGTGATCCGGCTCGTCACGTACGTGCGAATCCCGCGCGACGCCCACAGCCGGAAGATCACGCGCCGGGCGATCTTCGCCCGCGACGGCTGGACCTGTCAGTACTGCGGGAGCGAGCGCGGCACGCTCACGATCGATCACGTGATCCCGCGCTCAAAGGGCGGCAGCTCCTCCTGGGACAACATCGTCACGTGCTGCGCGCCGTGCAACCGGCGGAAGGGCGACCGCCTTCCGCGCCAGGCGAACATGCACCCGCGCCACGCGCCGCGACCGCCGAGCCCGACGCTGTTCGTGCACGTCGCCATGACGCGCATTCCTGACGCCTGGCAGCAGTACCTAGTCGCCGCTTAGCGCGATCCCACGCGCCGGCACGGGGGCCGACTGCACTATCGAGGTGGTCGTCTGCCCGAAGGGCGTGAAGCGGTCGAGTACCTCCTCGAGGTGCTCCACGTCGCGGACGTGCAGTTTCATGAAGAAGCAGTCGTCGCCGGTGATGCGCTCGCACTCCACCACCTCGGGTGTGTCGCGTGCGATCTGCGCCACCTTGGGGATCTGCCGCGCGTGGGGACGGACGCGAATTACGGCGCCGAGGTCGTAACCGATCGCGCGGGGATCCACATCCGCGTGGTAGCCCCTGATCACGCCGTCTTCCTCGAGCCGCCTGATCCGGTCCGCCACCGCGGGAGCCGACATCCGCACCCGGCGCCCCAGCTCCGCCAGGCTCACGCGCGCGTCCTGCTGGAGCTCTTGGAGGAGCTTTCGGTCGGTGTGGTCGAGGTTTTGATTCGAAGGCATCGGCTCCAGCATACCTGCGTTTGCGCATGGATTCCGGAGCCCGGCCGCGGAACACTGCCCATGTGAACGCTGTTTCCCTTCCCGTCAGGCGTCGGGTTGAACTGCCACCGCACGCCTACTTCGTGGTCAGCGCGACCTTTCACTACCTGGGCCCCGCCTTCGCGGTTCTGCTGTTCGCACGCGTTGACGTGCTCGGCGTGGCCTGGCTGCGGATCGCCTCGGCGGCGCTCGTGTTCGCCGTCTGGCGCAAGCCGTGGCGAGGTGTCCGCCGCGCGAGCCTGCGGACTCTTCTCGCTTGGGGGATGGTGCTCGCGCTGATGAACTGCTGCTTCTACCTCGCGATCGACCGGCTGCCGCTCGGCACGGTGGCCGCGATCGAATTCCTGCCGGTGATTGCGCTGGCTGCGGCGGGTGTGCGAACGCTGCGGAACCTGGGCGCGCTCGCGCTCGCGGTGACCGGCGTGTATCTGGTCACGCACGTGCAGCTGCAGGCGCAGCCGCTCGGGCTGGCGCTTGCGTTCGCGAACGCGGCCCTGTTTGCCGCTTACATCGTGCTTGCCGATCGGGCGGCGAAGGACCCTGCGGTGGGCGGCGTGGACGGTCTCGGCGCCGCGATGCTCGTTGCGGCCGTCGCTGTCACGCCACTCGGCGGTTGGGCCGCGGCGCCCGCTTTCGGTCACCCTGAGGCGCTGCTGGCCGGTGTGGGCGTGGGTGTGTCGTCGTCCGTCATTCCGTACGTCACCGATCAGCTCGCGCTTGCACGGCTCGCTCGGCCCACGTACGCGCTGATGGTGTCGCTGCTCCCTGCGATGGCGGTGGTGATCGGCCTGGTTGTGCTCGCGCAGGTGCCGCGGACGGCCGAAGCGGTGGGGGTGGCGCTGGTCGTCGGGGGGGTGGCGTTGCACAGGGAGGCTCAAGCTCGCTAGCTTGCGGGCATGGCGCGACCGATTGTTCTCTTCGGGGCCACCGGCTACACGGGCCGGCTGGTGGCCGACGCACTTGCCAAGCGGGGCGCCCATCCGCTGCTCGCGGCGCGCAACGAGAACGCCGTCAAGCAGATGGCGGAGGAGCTCGGCGGCCTTGAGAGCGCGGTGGCCGACGTGACCCGGCCCGACACGCTGCGCGAGCTCGTGGACGAGTACACCGTGCTCGTGAGCACGGTCGGTCCGTTCCTCCGCTGGGGATCGACCGCGGTTGGCGTGGCGGTGGATGCCGGCGCGGTGTACCTCGACTCCACGGGCGAGCCGCCGTTCATCCGCCAGGTGTTCGAGCAGCGCGACGCGCCCGCTCGCGCCCGCGGGGCCACGCTCATCACCGCATTCGGATACGACTTCGTGCCGGGCAACCTCGCGGCGGCTATCGCGCTCGAGCGGGCGGGTGAGCGAGGCGCGAAGGTGTCGGTGGGCTACTTCCTCACCGGCGGGGGCAGCCCCAGGGAGGCCATGAGCGGCGGCACCGCCTCCTCGGTGGCGGGCGTGATGATGGCCCCGGCATTCCGCTTCGAGAACGGCCGGGTGGTCACCGAGCGCTCGGCCAAGCGCGTGCGGGCCTTCAGCACCGGCGGCAAGCAGCTGAGCGGGATCTCGATCGGCTGCTCGGAGCATCTCTCGCTGCCTCGCATCTACCCGTCGCTACGGGAGGTGGACGTGTACCTCGGCTGGTTCGGCCCCGCCTCACGCGTGATGCAGGGCATGTCAGCGCTATCCGCGATTCCCGGGGTCACGGCAGGCTCGCAACGGCTCGCCGAGCGCTTCGTGAAGGGATCCACCGGCGGACCCGGACCGGAGGCGCGTGCCAAGAGTGGCTCCCTCGTGGTGGCCGAGGTGGAGGACTCGGCCGGCTCGGTGATCGAGCGCGTGGAGCTCCGCGGCCCGAACGGCTACACCTTCACCGGCGAGATCCTCGCCTGGGGTGCCGTACAGGCGGCCGAGGAGGGCGTGGAGGGCGCCGGTTCCCTCGGTCCCGTGGAGGCCTTCGGCCTGCGCCCGCTCGAGGCAGCCTGCGCCGAGATCGGGCTCAAAGAGACCGGCGAGCCGGCCCAGACCACCTGACCTCGGCCGAAAACGAGTGAGGGGCGCCGAAGCGCCCCCCTCTCGTTTCGCTGAACTTCCGGCGGCGGTCCTCAACCTGATCAGGTTGGGTGGGCGGGACCAGCCCCCACCTACGCCATCCGACGGTGCCCTGGATGGACTCCGTTAGTCCGCTTCAGCTCCGGCTAACGGCCGGACACCTCCAGGGTCCCGAAAAAACTGTCACTCAAGTTAGGACCACCTCCTTTCCCTGGTAGTCCTTATGAAAGCAGACGAGCAAGCGGAGAAACAGGGGTCAACCAGAAGCGGTCCGCTTGACGACCGCAACGTCCCCGCAAGTTCCACAAATCGGCGTAGCGGGCGCCGAAGGATTGGCCGCTGCGGCGCCTACTCGCCGGCGCCGTCGGACCCATTCGCGGAGGCGTTGTCGCCACCGTCTGCGGGCACGTCGGCTTCAGCGACGTCGGCCCCGGCCTGCGCCGCGACCGTGTCCTCGGGGCCCTCGGCGAGCTCGTCCTGCACCTGAGCGGACGTGTTCGTCTCCATCACGAGCGCCACCGCGCTCACCACGTCGTCGTCGCGCAGGTTCATCAGCCGCACGCCCTGGCCGGGCCGACCGACCTTCGAGATCCCGCGCACGCCGGTGCGCTGCACCATCCCGTTCTGCGAGATGAACACCAGCTCGTGATGCTCGCGGACGATCAGCGCGCCCGCCAGGCCGCCCTTCTTCTCGGTGAGCGTGATCGTCTTGACGCCCATCGTTCCGCGGCCCTTGACCGGATACTCGGAGATCGCCGTGCGCTTCCCGTAGCCGTTCTCGGTCACGACGAGCAGCTCGGTGTCGTCACGGGCGATGTCCATCGCCAGCACGCGGTTGTCCCCGCGCGAGACGTTCATGCCGCGCACGCCGCTCGTGTCCCGGCCCATCGGCCGCACCTGGTCCTCGCTGAACCGCGCCGCCTGACCCGAGCGCGAGACCATGATGATGTCGTCGTCGCCACTCGTGCGGCGGACGGCCACCAGCTCGTCGTCATCGCGGATCTTGATCGCGATGATCCCGTCCGCCTTGATCGGCGTGTTGTAGGACTTGAACTCCGTCTTCTTGACCATGCCCTTGCGGGTGGCGAACACGAGGTACTTGCCCTCCGAGAAGTCCCGGGTGGACAGCACGGCCTGCACGAACTCGCCCTCGCGGAGCGGCAGCAGGTTGACGAGCGCTCGCCCGCGCGCAGTCCGCGACGCCTCCGGCAGCTCATAGACCTTCTGCCGGTAGACCTTGCCGCGGTTCGTGAAGAAGAGGAGGTAGTCGTGCGTCGAGCACACGAAGAGGTGCTCGATGTAGTCGTCCTCCTTCATGTCCATGCCGGTGACTCCGACGCCGCCGCGCTTCTGCTTGCGGTAGGTGTCGAGCGGCAGGGACTTGATGTAGCCCGAGTTCGTGATCGCGATGACCATCTGCTGGTCCGCGATCAGGTCCTCGATGTCGATGTCCTCCTCGGAGGCGGTGATCTCCGTCCGGCGCTCGTCGCCGTAGGTGTCCTTGATCTCGAGGAGCTCCTCCTTGATGAGGTCGAGCACCTTGGACTCGTCGCCGAGGATCTCGCGCAGCTCCTTGATGCGCTCCACGAGATCGGCATGCTCCTGCTTGATCTTGCCGCTCTCGAGCGCGGTGAGGCGCTGGAGGCGAAGGTCGAGGATCGCCTGCGCCTGCTCGCGCGTGAGATCGAAGTTCGACATCAGCCCGTCGCGCGCGGTGTCCGGATCGCGCGAGGCGCGGATCAGCTCGATCACGGCATCGAGGTTGTCGAGCGCGATCAGAAGGCCCTCGAGGATGTGCGCGCGCGCCTCGGCCCGACGCAGCTCGTGCTTGGTGCGGCGCACGATGACGTCGCGCTGATGGTCGATGTAGTTCTTGATCAGCGCCTCGAGCCCGAGCGTGCGCGGCACGCCGTCCACGAGCGCGACCATGTTCACGCCGAACGTGGTCTGCATCGGCGTGCGCTTGTAGAGCTTGTTGAGCACGACCGTGGGGATCGCGTCGCGCTTGAGCTCGATCACCACGCGCGTGCCCGACTTGTCCGACTCGTCGCGCAGATCCGAGATCTCGGGGATGCGCTTGTCGTGGACCGCCTCCGCGATCTTCTTGATCAGCCCCGTGCCGTCATTGCGCCCGTCACCCTTGGTGACCTGGTAGGGCATCTCGGTGACGATGATCGCCTCCTTGCCCTGACGCAGCGGCTCCACGTGCGCCCGCGCGCGGATGACCACGCGGCCACGGCCGGTCTCGTACGCGTCCTTGATGCCCTGCCGGCCGACGATCAGGCCGCCCGTTGGGAAGTCCGGGCCCTTGATGTGCTTCATCAGGCCGGGCACGCCGATCGTCGGGTCGTCGATGTATGCGATCACGGCGTCGATCGTCTCGCGCAGGTTGTGCGGCGGAATGTTCGTCGCCATGCCGACAGCGATGCCGGTGGCGCCGTTGACGATCAGGTTCGGGAAGCGTGAGGGCAGAACGAGCGGCTCGAGCCGGCGCTCCGAGTAGTTGGGCGCCCAGTCGACCGTGTCGGCCTCCAGGTCGCGCAGCATCTCCGTGGCGATTCGCGCCAGACGCGCCTCCGTGTAGCGCATGGCCGCCGCCGGGTCGTTGTCGATCGAGCCGAAGTTGCCCTGGCCGTCGACCAGCGGGTAGCGCATCGCGAAGTCCTGCGCGAGGCGCACGAGAGTGTCGTAGATCGCCGAGTCGCCGTGCGGGTGGAAGTTCTTCATCACCTCGCCGACCACGGCTGCCGACTTGTCGTACGGGCGCGTGGGCTGCAGCCCGGTGTCGTACATCGCGTAGAGCACGCGCCGGTGCACCGGCTTGAGGCCGTCGCGCACGTCGGGCAGCGCGCGGCCCACGATCACGCTCATGGCGTAATCGATGTACGAGGAGCGCATCTCCTCCTCGAGGTAACGCGGCTCGATGCTCCCGCCGGAGAGTGTGTCCATCGACGACATGAGGCCTACACGTCCAGGTTGGTGACCTCACGAGCGTGGCGCTCGATGAAGATCCGTCGGGGTTCCACCTTCTCGCCCATCAGCATGGAGAAGATCTCGTCAGCGGCCGCGGCGTCCTCGATGTGCACCTTCTGCAGCGTGCGCCGCCCAGGGTCCATCGTGGTGTCGAACAGCTGGTCCGGATTCATCTCGCCGAGGCCCTTGAAGCGCTGCATCTGCACGCCCTCCTTGGCCACGTCCATCACGGCCTTGTGGAGCTCCTCGAACGAGAGCGCGGTCTCCTCCTTCTTGCCGAGCCGCACCGTGAACGGCGGGGTACCGACGAGCGACTTCAGCTCGCCGTGCACCTTCACGAGCCCCCGGTACTCCGGTGTGCCGAACAGGCTGCGCGACAGGCGGTGCGTGGTGGCCGAGCCGGTCTTGCGCTCGATGCTCTTGACCACGATCTGCCCCTCGCCGTCCGACACGAGCTCCACATCGAACGGCTCGCCGTCGGGTGTCTTCTTCTTGAGCAGGGCGACGAGCGACTCCGGGCTGTCCACACCCTCGTCGATCACGTGCGTCTGCTGCAGGAAGGTGACCGCCTCGTGCCCGTACTCCGCGCGCAGCGACGAGCCCCAGCCCTCGTACTGCTTGACGAGGCGCAGCAGCTTCTGCCACTTCGCGTGCGTGAGCTTGAACGACGCGCCGCGGCCGTCGACGCCCTCCATCTTCTCGAGCTTGTCGCGCAGGAGGAGCTCCTCGAGCTCGGACTCCTTCTCGATGTACACGTCGCGCTTGTCGGCGCGCACCTTGTAGAGCGGCGCCTTCGCCAGGTAGACGTAGCCGGCCTCGATCAGCCCGCGCATCTCACGGAACAGGAACGTGAGGATCAGCGTGCGGATGTGCGCGCCGTCGACGTCCGCGTCGCACATCACCACGATCTTGTGGTAGCGCGCCTTCTCGATGTCGAACTCCTCGCGGATACCCGTGCCGATCGCGGTGATCAGCGCCTGGATCTCCTGGTTGGAGAGCACCTTGTCGATGCGGTTCTTCTCGACGTTGATGATCTTGCCGCGCAGCGGCAGCACCGCCTGGGTGTTTCGATCGCGCCCCTGCTTCGCGGAGCCGCCGGCGGAGTCGCCCTCCACCACGAACAGCTCGGTGAGCGAAGCGTCGCGCACCGTGCAGTCGGCCAGCTTGCCGGGCAGCATCGAGTTCTCGAGCGCGGACTTGCGGCGCGTGAGGTCACGCGCCTTGCGGGCGGCCTCGCGCGCGCGGGACGCCTGCACCGCCTTGTTGATGACGGCGCGGGCCTCCTTCGGGTTCTCCTCGAGGAACTCCGCCAGGCCCTTGTTCACGGCCTGCTGGACGAAGCCCTCGACCGGCGGGTTGCCGAGCTTGGTCTTCGTCTGGCCCTCGAACTGGGGCTCCGAGATCTTCACGGAGATGATCGCGGTGAGGCCCTCGCGCACGTCCTCGCCCGCGAGGTTCTCCTCCTTCTCCTTGAGCATTCCCTGCGCCCGCGCGAACGCATTCAGGGTTCGCGTCAGCGCCGAGCGGAAGCCGGAGAGGTGCGTGCCGCCCTCGTGCGTGTTGATGTTGTTGGCGAACGAGAGCAGGTTCTCCTGGTACGAGTTGTTCCACTGCAGCGCGACCTCGACCTCGCCGACGTCGCTCTCCTCCGCGATGTAGATGACCTTGTTCTGGATCGGGTCCCGCGTGCCCTGCGCATGCAGGTGGGAGACGAAGTCGACGATGCCACCGTCGTACTTGAAGCTGGTCTCGAAGCCCTCGCCGCGCTCGTCCGCGAAGTCGATCCGCAGGCCCTTGGTCAGGAACGCCATCTCGCGGAAGCGCTGCTCGAGGGTGGTGGCGTCGTAGTCGATCGTCTCGAAGATCTCGAGGTCCGGCAGGAATGTGATGGAGGTGCCGCGCCTGTCGGTGGCCTCGCCCTTCTTCAGCTCGCCGGTGGGCACCCCGCGCTCATAGGACTGGGTCCACTCGTGGCCGTCCGTCCAAACCGTGAGGTGAAGCTCCTCGGAGAGCGCGTTCACCACGGAGACGCCGACGCCATGGAGGCCGCCGGACACCTTGTAGCCGCCCCCGTCGCCGAACTTGCCGCCGGCGTGGAGGACGGTGAGCACTACCTCCGCGGCGGGGCGCTGCTCCTTCTCCATGATGCCCACCGGGATGCCGCGGCCGTTGTCCGTGACCGTGACGCTGTTGTCCGGATGGATGGCGATCTCCACGTGGTCGGCCTCGCCGGCGAGTGCCTCGTCGACGGAGTTGTCCATCACCTCGTAGATCAGGTGGTGCAAGCCGCGCTGGCCGGTGGACCCGATGTACATGCCGGGCCGCTTGCGGACCGCCTCGAGACCCTCCAGGACGGTGATGTCCTGGGCCCCATAGCTGCCCGATCCGTTCTTGCGCGCGTTCTTCGCCAAAGTGTTTCCTCTACATGACAAGCCCCGACTCCGCGACCGTTTGTTGCGCGGGCCGGGGCGGTTCGATCTGCCTTGTCAGAGGGTAGCAAAGAGGACGGTCAGGAAGCGTCATTTAGGTGACTAAAATGCCCGCAAATCGCGAAAAAATGGGTACGTTTGCAGGGGAGTTGTTGACATCGGTTATCCAGCGCGTCCGGGTGGGCCAATCACGAACCTGAGAGCGCCGACTGCGGGGCCTCCAAGCGCCTCGTTCAAACCCTCCACGAGGCCTGGCGCGAGCAGCTCGAGCTCGTTCGCCCAAACGGCCGATCGGCAGGCGACCGTGACCACCCCGTCGCGCTCCGAAACGGGCTCCGCCTCGGCCGCGATCACCGGGCCCGCCACGCCCTCCCAGGACCCCTGGATCCGGGCGATCGTGGTGGCCGGCGCTGCCCGTTCGACCACGCGGGCAAGGGCGTCGGCGAGAGTTCGCGGCTCCCTGTAGCTCACAGCGCCGCCTCCACCGCCACCGCGCCCTCCGTCACGAAGAGGAGCTCCACGTCGGCCTCGCGGGCGCCGGGCACGTGCTCAGCCTCGGTCGCCGACACCACCGCTTGGCCGCCGGAGCGGACGAGCTCGACCAGCCGCTCGCGCCGCGAGGCGTCCAGCTCGGACATCACGTCGTCGAGGAGCATCAAGGGCGGGCGGCCGGTGGCGCCCAGGACGTCCCGCTCAGCGAACAGGAGCGCGAGCAGGCCCACGCGCTGCTGCCCCTGCGAGCCGTAGGAGCGCAGCGCGCGCCGGTCGCGGACGAGCGCGATGTCGTCGCGATGCGGGCCATGGGCCGTGAACCCGCGCGTGAGATCCTCATCCCGTCGCTCGGAGAGCTCGGCCCTGAGGCCCTCCGGATCCGAAGCCCGCGACCTCGGCCGGTACTCCACGCCGCAGTCGCCCGGCAAGCCCAGCTCGCCGGCGAGAAGTGCGAACGGCTCCTGCAGCTTCTCCACCGCCGCCCTCCGCGCGTCCATCAGCGCGGCGCCGTGGCGCGCCAGCTCGCTGTCCCAGGGGTCGAGCAAGTCCCGCCGAGCGGAGCCGGCTCGGATCCGCGCAATCAGCGCGTTGCGCTGCGCGAGCGCGCGTGAGTACTCGGCCCGTGCCGTGGCGCGGGCGGGCCACAGCGCCGCAACCACCTGGTCCAGGTGCGCTCGCCGCAGCGCCGGAGCTCCCTTCACCAGGTCGAGGCGATCGGGCATGAACACGCCCACGAGCGGCCGCACCTCCGCGGACGTAAGCCGATCGACCGGAGCGTCGTCGATCCGGAAGCGCTTCGCCTCGCCAGGCTCGAAGCCCACGTCGAGCCGGTGCGCCCCGTCCTCGGCCTCCACGCCCACGGACACGCGCGTGACCTTCTCGCCGAAGCGGACCAGCTC
The DNA here is from genome assembly GCA_036378175.1 of Thermoleophilaceae bacterium. GTDB lineage: Bacteria > Actinomycetota > Thermoleophilia > Solirubrobacterales > Thermoleophilaceae > JAICJR01. Next base: position 95,705 of record DASUWY010000034.1, on the reverse strand, counting down.
GCGCTCATTCGATGTCCGGCACGAGCGGCCCGTACAGCCGAAGTAGAGAGCCTCGAGAAGATTGGTCTTGCCGGCGCCGTTGGGCCCGCAGATCACGGTCAGGCCAGGCGCCAGCGCGACCTCCGCCCGCTCGTAGTTGCGGAAGTTCCGGAGCTCCAGGCGCGTGACCCGCACCATGAGGCTCTACTACACGTTCAGCCTGATCGGCATGACCAGGTAGATGAAGCCGCCGTCCTCCCCACCCGACTCGATCAGCCCCGGCCGCAGCGGGCTGATCAGCTTGAGCACCACCTCCGATGACTCGGCGCTCTCCAGGCCATCGCGGAAGAACTCCGGGTTGAAGCCGATCTCGAGCGGCTCCCCCTTGAACGGCACGGGCAGCGATTCGCTCGCCTCGCCCACGTCCGGCGTCTGTGCCGACACCTCGACCGCACCCTCGCTGAACGACATCCGGAGCGGCGCGTTCTTCTGGGCGAGCAGGCTGATGCGCCGCACGACGTCGAGGAGCTCGGGCCCGTTCACGTTCAGCTCGTGCTCGTATGACTCGGGTAGGAGCTGGCGGTAGTTCGGGAAGCGACCCTCCACTAGCCGAGACGAGATCACGACGTCGCCGAGGTTGAAGATCACCTGGTTCTCGAGCGCCGCGATCTCGATCTCCTCCGCCCCACCCGCCGAGGCCACGCGCGAGAGCTCCTGCAAGGTTCGGGCCGGAACGTTTGCCTCGAGCGAGCCATCGACGGGCTTCTCGAGCGTCGTCTCCTTCACGCTCAGGCGATAGGAGTCCGTGGCGACCATTCGCAGTTCCTGCCCCGAGGCCGACACGAGCACCCCCGTGAGGTGCGGCCTCGTCTCGTCGCGCGAGGCTGAGCGTGCCACCCGCCCGATGGTTTCGACGAAGGCCCCTGCCGGCACGTGCATCGCGGCAGCGCCGCCCGCCTCCGGCAGCTTCGGGAAGTCGTCCAGCGGAAGGGTGCGCAGGTGGAACTTGGCTGGGCCGGACACCACTTCCACGTCCTGCTCGGACGTACGGTGCTCGAGCGACAGGTCGTCCTGGGGCAACGACCGCACGACGTCGAGGAGCAACCGGCCGGGCAGGACCACAGCGCCATCTCGCTCGGGAGCGGTCTCGACGCGGACCCGGATGCCGAGCTCCATGTCGGTGGCCTGGAGCTCCAAGCTGCCGCCCTCCGCGCGGATCATCACGCCGGCGAGCGTCTGGATGGCGCTGCGCGTGGAGACGCCGCGAACGGCGATGCCGAGCTGACTCAAGAACTGGTCACGTGAGACGGAAAATTTCATCTAGGAAGAGTTGTGACAGTAGGGGTTGTGGAGATGTGGATGGGTGGCCGCGATCCGCGCTGGGAGTGGAAGTTCGGGTCTGAAGTCCTGATGACGAGCTTGTTGATTCTGTCAGTAGGTCCGGTCGTCATGAGGGATCGGTCCCCAGGCGGCGCCTGAGCGCGTGCACCTTGTGAACAACCTCCTGGTCGTGCTGGAGGTCGGCGGAGATCTTGCGATGGGCATGCAGGACGGTGGAGTGGTTGCGCCCACCAAAGCGCCGGCCGATCGTGGGGAGGCTCTCGTCGGTGAGCTCACGGGCGAGATACATCGCGACCTGGCGGGCGAAGGCGACGCCGGGCCGGCGGTCCTGGGCGATCAGGGTGTCGCGCGAGATGCCGAACTCCTCGGCCGCCGCCTGCTGGATGGCATCCAGAGAGCAGCCGCGAGCCTCCGCCGGCGGATAGAGCGTGGCGAGGACGCGGCGGGCCACCTCGGGGCTTGGCTCCTCGCCCTTCAGCGAGGCGTAGGCCACAACGCGGATGAGCGCACCCTCGAGGGACCTCACGCTCGCGCGCACGCGCGTAGCTATCTCGGCGAGGGTGTCATCGCTCACCTGGTGGAGGGAGTCGAGGCGCGCACGCTTGCGCAGAATCGCCAGGCGAACGTCGAGCTCGGGAGGCTGGAGATCGGCGACCAGGCCGGAGGCAAAGCGCTCTCGAAGGCGGTCCTCGAACTCGTCGTGGTCGGCGGGAGCGCGATCACTCGTGAGGACGAGCTGGCGACCGGTCTCGTAGAGGGCGTTGAAGGTGTGGAAGAACTCCTCTTTCGTCTTCAGCTTGTCCGCGAGGAACTGCACGTCGTCGATCAGAAGCACGTCCACGCCGCGGAAGCGATCGCGGAATGCGCCGGTGTTGCCGGAGCGCAGCGAGCGGACGAAGTCACTCGTGAAGTCCTCGACCGTGGCGTAGCGCACCTGAAGCCCGTTTCCGTACATCTGCACGTAGTTGCCGATCGCCTGGAGAAGGTGGGTCTTACCGAGGCCCGGGGGACCGTAGATGAACAGCGGGTTGTACGCGTGTGCAGGCATTTCCGCGACGGCGAGGGCGGCTGCGTGCGCCAGCCGGTTGCCGTCGCCGATGACGAACTGTCCAAACGTGTACTTCGGGTTGAGGGTTGAGCGGTCGAGGGTTTGATCCGAGGCCGGCGGAGGCGTCGCGGCCGGGGACCAGTGCTCGTCGACCACTTCGACGGCGGCGCGTGGCCCCAGCACGCGCTCGGCCGCCCGCTGGAGGTGCGCGTGATGGCGCTCCTTGACCCAGGTGCGGATGTGGCCGGGCGCGCGGACGAAGAGCGCATCGCCATCGCGGTGGACAAGCTGGAGAGGCTCGAGCCAGATGTGAAAGGTGAAGTCCGTGACGTCGTCCCGCAGTTCGCGGCGGACGTCATCCCACAGTTTCTCGAGCTCTTCGGGCACGGGTCAGAGACAGCCCTCCGGGGGCAGTTCGTGGCGACTACATGTGGCCCGGGGGTCGGTGCCCTTCCCCAGCCGGTTGAGCGAGTCTCCCGGGCGGTTGGCGAGGGCGAGTGTATAGCGCTGCCGATACCCGCGCAGGACTTGCCGGGGGCGGCGCGGCAGGGGTTGGCGCAAATCGCGGGAAAAGCGACTCGCGGCGGTCGCGGGTCGCCCAGAGACGCGCTGCCTATACTTCCGCCACTCCGTCCGCGAGTCGAATCCATGAAGCGCACCTATCAGCCCAAGAAGCGCAAGCGCGCCCGTACCCACGGGTTCCGCGCCCGTATGCGCACGCGCGCGGGGCGCGCGATGCTCAAGCGCCGTCGCGACAAGGGCCGCGCACGCCTGACGCCGTAGCCATGGCTGTCCCCGGCGAGGGAGGCGGTGCCCGCCGCGGGAAGCGTCGTCGCCTGTCGCGCAGCGCCGAGTTCGATCGCGTGTTCCGCGAAGGCCGCTCGCATGCGAGCCGCTATCTCGTACTCCATGCGTTCCCGCGGCCCGAGCGCGCCGAGGAGGAGCCACGGCTCGGCGTGTCCGTCGGGCGCAAGGTGGGCGGCGCCGTGGAGAGGAACCGCGTGAAGCGGCTTCTCCGGGAGGCGTTTTGGGCTTCGTCTGATGCCCTGCCGGCGGGCCATGACTTCGTGCTGGTCGCCCGCCCGGACGCGGGTGAGCTCGCGCGCGAACGTGGCGAAGCTGGGGTGGAGGAGGCGCTGCGCGAGCTGCTGGACAAGGCCGGCCTGGCCGGAGGTGCGAGCGCGTGAGCGCCCTTCGGATGCTGGCGGTCGCCCCCATCCGCGTCTACCAGCGCGCGATCTCACCGGCGTTGCCGAATCGCTGCAAGTACTACCCGAGCTGCTCGGAGTATGCGGTGCAGTCGGTACGTTCCTACGGCATACTCAGAGGCCTCGTCCTCGCCGCGTGGCGGCTCCTGCGCTGCAATCCGTGGAGCCTGGGCGGCGTCGATCTCGTGGAGGACCAAAAGCTGTTCCGCGCGCGTCCGCGCGTCCGCTGAGCCAACACCATGCTCTTTGCCACCTTCCTACAGCCGCTCGTCGATCTGAACGAAGCGATCCTGAAGTTCTGGCACAACACGGTCGGACTCTCATGGGGCGGCGCCATCATCGGGCTCACCGTTGTGGTGCGCGCGGCGATCCTGCCGCTGACCTTCCGGCAGGTGCGCTCGATGCAGGCGCTGCAGCGACTGGCGCCGGAGATGAAGCGCATCCAGGAGCGCTACAAGGACGACAAGCAGCGCCAGCAGCAGGAGATGATGAAGTTCTACCAGGAGCACGGGGTCAATCCCCTGGGCTCGTGCCTGCCGCTCGTCCTGCAGCTCCCGTTCTTCTTCTCGCTCTTCTATCTGCTCCGGAGCTCGGCGTTCAAGGCGGATGTCGGAAACGAGAAGGCGTTCCTCTTCATCCCGGACCTGACGAAGCCGCTCACCGGCCACCCGGTGCCGCTCGCGATCATGATCGTGCTGTACGTGGGGACGCAGCTCGCCTCAACAATGCTGACGGCGATGAGCGCGGATCCCAACCAGCGGCGGCTGATGCTGGCGCTGCCGTTTGTGTTCGTGATCTTCGTGTTCAGGTTCCAGGCGGGCCTGCTCGTGTACTGGGTGACCACAAACGTGTGGACGATTGGCCAGCAGCTGGTCATCAAGCGCTTTCTGCCCCCACCCGAGCCGTTACCTGCTGGAGCCGCGGCGGTCGTCGAGAAGGGAGGCGGCGGTGGCGGCGACGGAGACGGCGGCGCCGGAACCAAGCGACCTCCCAAGCCCAAGCCCAGTGCTCCTGCGGCGGAGAGCAGCGGCGGGAATGGCGCGGCGAAGGCGCCACCGCCCTCGCCGCGCAAAAAGAAGAAGCGGTCCGGCCGGCGGCGCTGACGAGGACTGATGACTGACGAAACTGCCAAGGATCTGACCGCTCAGGCGGAGGGGAACTCGCTCGGCGAGGCCAAGTGGAACGCTGTGAAACAGCTCGAACCCCGCTTTCCCGGCGTCACCGGCGACTGCGTGTCGTTCGAAGTCCTCGATGAGGGCGATGAGGGGGCGGGAACGCCCGCGCGGGTGCGCGCCGAGCTGGACGAGGAGGCGTATGAGGCGATCGCGCGGGACATCCCGGAGACGCCGGCAGAGCGCGTGCGGGCCGTCGTTTCCAGGGTCGTGGGCGCGCTGGGGCTGCGCGCGAGCGTGGACATCGAGGAGACAGCGGACGAGATCCGCGCCACGGTGAACGGCGATGACCTGGGGCTCCTGATTGGACGGCACGGCGCCACGATCGACGCCCTGCAGCACGTGGCGATGCGCGCGGCCTTCCACAGCACGGCGGAGCACAAGGCCGTTGTGGTGGACGCTGCCGGGTATCGCGAGCGACGCGAGGCGGCGCTGAAGCGAGCGGCCGATCGCGCCGTAGAGGACGCGCTGTCATTCGGCCGCGCCGTGGAGCTCGAGCCGATGGGGCCGCAGGAACGGCGGATCGTGCACGTGTATCTGCGTGACCGCACCGACGTGCAGACGCACAGCGAGGGCGATGAGCCGGATCGCCGGCTGGTCGTCACACCCCTCAATCCGCGCAGCTGACCAGCGTTCACGTGAAACGCTTCGGCGAGGGCGTGGGCTGCGCCGTTTCACGTGAAACGGAGGCACCGCCGACCCACGCGTGACGTAAACCTGTCCCGCATGGCGCTCTCCGACAACCTGAGTTCACTCGTCTCCGAGTACGACCTTCCGCCCGAAGCCGTCCACCAGTTCGATCGTCTTCTGCTGGCGCTGGCGGCGGAGCCCGATCCGCACACGACGATCACGGACCCCGTCGCGGCAGTCGATCAGCACATAGCCGACAGCCTCTGCGCCCTCAAGATCGATGGTGTCCGGCGGGCCCCGTCGATCGTGGACATCGGAGCGGGCGCTGGCTTTCCAGGGCTTCCTCTGGCGATCGCGCTGCCGACGGCGCGCGTGGATCTCCTGGAATCCGCCAGGCGAAAGGTCGGGGTGATCGAGCGGCTGGCCGAGGCCGCCGGCGTGGCGAATGCACGGGCCATATCGATGCGAGCTGAGGAGTGGGGGCTGTCGGAAGGGCGCGATGCCTACCAACTCGCAACCGCGCGCGCAGTGGCGCGCCTACCGGTGCTGGTGGAATACGCCGCTCCACTTCTCACCCCGGGCGGCATGTTGATCGCCTGGAAGGGCACGCGCGATGCCGCCGAGGAGGAGAGCGGTCGTGCCGCTGCGGAAATGGTTGGCCTGCGAACCCTGGATGTGACCGGAGTTGTGCCATTTGCAGGGGCTCGTCACCTCAACCTTCACCTCTACTTGAAGGAGAGGGCCACTCCCGCACGGTTCCCGAGGCGTCCCGGCGTCGCTGCGAAGCGTCCGCTGGCGTAGAGAGGATTTCGCACGTTCGGTGCCGAACGTTTACACAGAGGTGCGGTTTCTGACCGCTTCCACCGCTACCTTCGCCAGAGATGGGCACGATCTACGCAATCGCAAACCAGAAGGGGGGCGTCGGAAAGACCACCACCGCCGTCAACACCGCCGCCTGCGTGGCCGATGCCGGCTACCCGACTCTCCTGGTCGACCTGGATCCCCAGTGCAACGCCACGGTCGCGGTGGGCCTCCCGAAGGACTGCGAGCCATCCATCTACGACTGCCTCTCGAGCGACGTCAAGCTCGCGGACGCCACCCACGGCACCAATATCGAGAACCTCTCGGTCGTCCCGTCGACGCCGGACCTCGCCGGGGCCAACGTCGAGCTGCCGCGCCTGCCCGGTTCCGAGACGCGCCTTCGCGATGCGCTCGGCGACGTGCGCGATCGCTTCCTGTTCACGCTGCTGGACTGCCCGCCGTCGCTCGGTCCGCTGACCGTGAACGCGCTTGTGGCGGCCGACCGCGTGATCGTTCCGGTCCAGACGGAGTACTTCGCGCTCGAGGGACTCGCCGGGCTGCTCGACACTCTGTCGCTGATCCAGAGGGAGCTCAACCCTCGCCTCGCGGTTGCTGGAATGATCCTGACCATGCACGATGGCCGGACCAGATTGGCGCAGGATGTGGAGCGAGAGGTTCGCGAGCATTTCCCCGAGCTCGTGTTCGACACGGTGATTCCGCGTAACGTGCGTGTGGGTGAGGCGCCGAGCTTCGGGCTGCCGGTCACGCGGCACGATCCGACGTGCAGCGGCTCGATGGCGTATTTGAAGCTTGCGAAGGAGGTGGCCGCACGTGGCTGAGACGGGTGGAAAGAGCGGTCAGCGCGGAATGGGCCGCGGGCTGGCGGCGCTGCTTGCGAGCGGCGGGAGCGGGGCCGACGCCGCGCCCGCGCTTCGCGAACTGGCAATCGAGCTCATCCGGCCGAACCCCAACCAGCCGCGCCACGACTTCGACGGGGAGACCCTGCTCGCGCTGTCCGAGTCGATAAAGGCGTGCGGCATTCTCCAGCCGCTCGTGGTGCGGCCGCTCCCCGGAGGGAGCTACGAGCTGATCGCGGGCGAACGCCGTCTGCGCGCTGCGAAGCTCGCTGGCCTCGAGCAGGTTCCGGCGATCGTGCGCGACACCGAGGAGGGCGAGCGGCTCGAGCTCGCGCTCATCGAGAACATGGCGCGCGAGGATCTGAACCCGATCGAAGAGGCGCGCGCATGCGCGACGCTCGTTGACGACCTCGGCGTTACGAAGGAGGAGCTCGGTCGCCGGGTCGGCCGCAGCCGCGTGGCGATCTCGAATGCCGTACGCCTGCTCGACCTCCCGGACGAGGTGCAGGCGATGGTGCAGTCCGGCGAGCTGTCCGCGGGCCACGGACGCGCGCTGCTTCTCTGCAAGGACCACACCGAGCGCCGCCGCCTGGCGCGGGAGGCCCGCGATCGAGACTGGTCCGTGCGTGAGACCGAGCGTCACGCGAAGGAGGAGCAGGGCCGGAGAAGCGAGCCGCGAGGCGGCCGCCAGGTCGTCATTCACCCGGACCTGGCGGAGCTGCTCGCAGGCGCCGAGGACGCGCTGGCGGCGGCGATCGGGCGCGAGGTGAAGGTCACGCCGAAGGGCAGCCGCTACAAGGTCGAGTTCGAACTCGAGGACGCCCGCGAAGCCGCGGAGCTGGCGGCCCGGATAGCCGGGCAGCAGCGCACGCGGGCGGCCTGAGACGCCGGGGCGCGCCGCCCGCCTGCCGCTACAATCGGCCGTCGGAACGGGCGATTAGCTCAGTCGGTTAGAGCGCTTCTCTGATAAGGAAGAGGTCCCAGGTTCGAGTCCTGGATCGCCCACTGCCCACGCCCCGCGCACCACCCGCGGGGTTTTTTCGTTCGTTGATCCGGCCGAAAGGTGCCTAGGTGGAAGTAGGACGGCTCATGCTCATCGCGGGCGCTCTGCTCGCGGTGGGACTCGCTGCCTCCCTCGCCGCACCGCGCCTGCGGATCCCCGGACTCGTCCTGTTCCTGGGGATCGGGATGGCCGTGGGCTCGGACGGCCTCGGCTGGATCTCCTTCAGCGACTACAACCTCGAGCGGTCGATCGGGATCATCGCGCTCGCGCTGATCCTGTTCGAGGGTGGCCTGGCCGCGGGGTTCGACGAGATCCGTCCGGTCCTCGGCAGCGCGGTGAGCCTCGCGATCGTCGGGACGCTCGTCACCGCGCTCATCGGAGGGTTCGCCGCGAACGCGCTGTTCGACTTCTCGACGCTGGAGGCACTCCTCGTCGGCTCGATCATTGCGTCCACGGACGGTGCCGCGATCTTCGCCATCCTTCGCGGCTCCACGCTCCGCCGCCGCCTCGCGCGAACGCTCGAAGGCGAGGCCGGCCTGAACGACCCGGTGGCCGTGCTCCTGGTGCTCGGCTTCATGAACTGGATCGAGCAGCCGGGTTACGGCGTGTGGGACATGGTGCTCCTGTTCGTGAGGCAGCTGTCGATCGGACTCGCGGTCGGCTTCGTGGTGGGGTGGGCTGCGGTGCGCGCCCTGCAGCGAACGCGCCTCTCGTCGACGGGTCTCTATCCGGTGGCCTCGCTCGCCACGGCCGCGGTGGCGTACGGCGCGGCCGACGTGGCCCACGGCTCCGGCTTCCTCGCCGTGTACCTGGCCGGCCTGTGGCTCGGGTCGTCCACACTTCCGGCCAAGCGCACGATCACCGTCTTTCACGACGGCCTCGCATGGCTCGCGCAGCTCGCGATGTTCCTCACGCTCGGTCTGCTCGTGTCTCCCTCCGAGCTCGGGGACGTGGCGGTGGAGGGAACGGTGCTCGCGCTCGTGGTTGCGCTGGTGGCGCGTCCCGTCGGCGCGGCGGTCGCGACCGCGTTCGGCCGCTACAGCGCCCGCGAGCGAATAGTGCTCGGCTGGGCGGGCCTGCGCGGCGCGGTGCCGGTGGTGCTGGCCACGTTCCCCGTGATCCGCGGGATACCGGAGAGCGTGAGGTTCTTCGACATCGTGTTCTTCGCGGTCCTCCTGTCGACGCTGCTCCAGGGAACCACGTTCGAACCCCTGGCCCGCTTCCTGAAGGTGACCTCGGCCGTGGCGGCTCTGCCGCGGCCGCTCGCTGAGACCGGGACGATCCGGCGCCTCGGGGCGGAGGTGGCCGAGTATCCGGTGGCTCCCGACGATGCGATCGTCGGCCTACGCGTGCGCGAGCTCGGCATGCCGCGCGACGCCCTCCTGAACGTGATCGTGCGGGGCGACCAGGCAATACCGCCCAGAGGCTCGACGCGCATAGAAGCGGGAGACCGCCTCCACGTGCTCGTGCGCCAGGAGGCGGCGATCGACTTCACGCGCCTGCTCGAGCGCTGGCGTACGGGGCCGATCGGTCGCCAGCATCGCCGCCGCCGCCCGATCACCGGGACCCAGCCGGTGCACACCACCCGCCCATGGTCGGCGACCTCGGATGCCGGTGACCGCGGCCACCCGTCGAAGCTGAGCGGTGTGCCCGTGCTCGATCAGCTGCGGACACGCCGCGACGGACATCCGGGAGCGCTCGTGCTGCTCGAGGACGGGCGCTACGCCGTGAGCGGAGACACCGTGCTGATCGGCGGCCGGCGGCACGTGCAGGATGCGGCCCGCCGGAAGGTGCGCCAGGCGGCGACCGACGCTGAGCGCGCGTGGTGGCGCGAGGTGGTGGGTGCTCTTGCGGCACCCGAGGCGTGACAGCGCCGCCTATCCTCTCGGCCAACAGGCGAGTGCCGAAAGCCCCCACTGGGAAGAGGGGGCTTTCGTGCTTCTACGAGCCCTGAGCCTCGACGCCGTTGCGCAGCTTCGTGAGCGCCGCCCGGATCAGCCGCGACACGTGCATCTGCGAAACGCCGATCTGCTCCGCGATCTCCGACTGCGTGAGGTCCTCCACGAAGCGCAGGTGAAGCACGAGCCTGTCGCGCTCCGGCAACGCCCGCAACTCGGGCGCGAGCGTGGCCGAGTACTCGGCGAGCTCATAGCCCGGGTCCTCCGCGCCCAACCGCGCCACCACTCCCACCTCGTCGCCGTCGTCGGAGCGGGGCGCGTCGAGCGGCACGCTGTCGTACGCGGTCGCGGCCTCGAGTGCCTCGAGCACCTCTTCATGCGTGAACTCCGTTGCCTCCGCGAGCTCGGCGGGGGTGGGGGAGCGCCCGAGCGTGCGCGACAGCTCCGTCACCGCGCGGTTCACCTCGAGCGCCCGCTCCTGCATGCTGCGTGGCACATGCACCGCCCAACCCACGTCGCGGAAGTAGCGCTTCAGCTCGCCGAGGATCGTGGGCACGGCGAAGCTCGAGAACGCGATGCCGCGGGTCGGGTCGAAGCGCTCGACCGCTTTCACGAGCCCCATGCTCGCGACCTGCACGAGGTCGTCGATCGGCTCGTCGGCCCGTTCGTATCGCCGCGCGAGCTGCCGGGCGAGCGGCAGGAAGCGCTCCACCACCGCGTCGCGCAGTGCGGGATCGCCGGTCTCCCGGTAGCGCTCGAGCAGGCGCAGGTCCTCGCGGATTCGAGCGGTGCCGCCGCTCGATGGCCGACCGTTAATACGATCCGTCATCGCGGCCGCGCCGACAGCGGGTCGGCTACTGGATGCTGATAGATATGTGCGCCCCTCTGGACAAGCGAAACCTGGTGGACGGCAGCGCCAGGTCTCTGGGGCGCGAATCGGGGCGGCGTGCTGCTGGGCCTCGCCCGTGCGGCGAAGATAGCACCCAGACGAGGTGAGAGCGATGAGCCAGGCGGACGGAGCCAAAGGGTTGAAGGTGCTGGTGGCGGACGAGAGCCGCGCAGCGCTCGACACTGTGGCGCAGCTTCTCCACGCGCTCGGGCACGAGGTGTGCGCGCGGGCCATCGGCGTCGGCGAGGTGTCACACGCCATCGACGAGGACGATCCGGACGTCGCGCTCGTGAAGCTGCATGACGACGACGAGCACGCGCTCGACCTGATCGACGAGATCGTGGACGAGGCAACCTGCCCCGTGATCGCGCTGATGGAGGTGCCCGAGCCGTCCTTCATCAGCCGCGCCGCGAAGCACGGCATCTTCGCCTACGTGCAGCCGGTCACGGCCGAGACGGTGCAGGGCGCGATCGAGATCGCGTTGCGCCGGCACGCGGAGCTCGAGCGGCTGAGCGACGAGGTGGACGTGCTCGAGGGCGCGATCCAGCGGCGCGCGGTGATCGAGCGCGCGAAGGGCATTCTCATGGAGCGCCACTCGATCGACGACCGCGATGCGTTCGAGATGCTGCGCTCACACGCGCGCGCGAACAACCGCAAGCTCGTGGACGTGGCGGGTGCGGTGGCCGACGGCCACCTGCTGCTGCCGAAGTAGCCAGCGGACCGCGCGGCGTCAGCCGCCCAGCGGCGTCTCACCGAGCCGCTGACGCAGCTCTTCGATCGACTCGAACACGGCGCACGCGCCGGCATCCCGCAGCTCCGCCTCGGCGAAGCCGCCGGTGAGGACGGTGATCGTCTCCACTCCGGCACGCGCCGCGGCCTTCACGTCCCACGGCGTGTCGCCCACCATCACCGCCTCGCCGCCACCCGCCTTGTCACGCGCGGCCTCCACGAGGTCTGGCTGCGGCTTGGTGGCCTCCACGTCCGCGGAGGTGGTCCAGTCATCGGCCAGCTCGCGCGCGTCGAGAAGGTCGAGGTAGTGCTCCACCTCGTCCTCCTTCGCGGACGATGCGAGCACAACCGTGTGGCCGCTCTCCTTGAGGTCGACGATCAGCTGCCGCGCACCCTCCATCGGCTCCACCTCCTCGATGAGCGCCAGGTACAGCGCCTTCTCGGCGGTGCGGATGTCGTCGCCCTTCTCCTCCTCGATCCTGTCGCCGGCGAGCGCGCCCACGAGCTGGTCGCCGCCCATGCCGAGGTGACGGTGGATGCGCCACACGGGCAGGATCACGTCGTGCTGCCGGAACGCCCGGTACCACGCGATCGCGTGCTGGTAGTTCGTGTCGACGAGCGTGCCGTCGATGTCGAGGATCGCCGTGGGGGGCATCAGGCCACCTTTTCGAGTGCTGGGGAATGGACATCCTCCGCGATCAGGTCGATCACGGCCTCCTCGACGGCTCCCTGGAGCGACGCGTTGTCCGTCTCCACGTCCACCAGCATCGGGAGAACTCCGCCGATCGTGAGCCCGCCCTGGAAGCGGTCGAACACGCGCGGGTCGATGTACGACGCGCGGCATACCGCGGGCGTATTGCCGAGGTAGCGGGCCACCTCCTTCACGGCGCGCGTCATCGCCCGCTTGCGGCCGGTCTTCGATTGCGTGGCCTGGCCCGACACGGCGAGGGCCACGGCGGCAAGAACGGTCGCGTTCCACGTGCGGAAGTCCTTCGCCGAGAAGTCGCCGCCGCTCACGTGCTTCACGTACTCGTTGATGTCGGCCGACTTGATGTCGCGCCAGCGCCTTCGCTCCTGGTAGGCGAGCAGCTCGTCCCCGCCGCCTCGGCGGCGCTTGAGGCGCTTCACGATGTCGTACACGTCGGGATCGACCAGCGACTGCACGCGGCGCTGGCCGCTCTTCGCCGGATAGTCGAAGGTGATCGCGCCGGAGCGCTCGACCGTCACGTGCTCCTTCCGCATCGTGGCGAGGCCGTAGCTCTCGTTCTCCACGGCGTAGTCCTCGCCGCCCACGCGGAAGAAGCCGCGGTCGAGCAGGCGCACCGCGCAAGCGAGCACGCGCTCACGGCTCAGCTCGCTGCCGCGCAGGTCGCGTGCCACCCGCTTGCGCATGAGCGGCAGGGCACGCGCGAAGTCGATCATCTCGTCGAACTTCTCCTGGTCGCGCCGCTGGCGCCAGCGCGGGTGGTAGAGGTACTGCTTGCGTCCGGCGGCGTCCACGCCGGTGGCCTGAAGGTGACCGAACGGGTGCGGGCAGATCCACACGTCCTCCCACGCCGGCGGGATGCGCAGCTCCCCGACGCGCTCGAGCACCTCGGGTTCGGTGACCTTGTTCCCGTCGTCGTCCCGGTACTCGAAGCCCTTGCCACGGCGGCGCCTGCGGATGCCGGGTCCCGAGCAGTCGGATTTGCGGAGTCGAGCCATGAGATCGAATAGTTCCCCCGCATAGCGCGGGAAAACCCCGTTTGGCCGCAGCCGGGGCGGCGTATCCTTCCCTCGATGCCGAGCCCGCTTGACGGCCTGACCGCTGCACAGCGCGAGGCGGTCACCCATCCCGGCGGACCGCTGCTCGTGGTGGGCGGCGCGGGCAGCGGCAAGACGCGCGTGCTCACCCGCCGTTTCGGCTGGCTGATCGACGAGGGCGCCCCCGCCGACGGCGTGCTCGCTCTCGTGTTCTCTCCGGCGGCCGCCGCGGAGATGCGCGAGCGCGTGGAGGACCTGGCCGGCGCGGCGGGCGTGGACCTGTGGGTGGAGACGTTCCACTCGTTCTCCACGCGCCTGCTGCAGGACGAGGCGCTCGAGGCGGGGCTCGACCCGTTCTTCTCGCCGGTCACGCCGGCGGACAGGCTCGCCCTGATGCTCGACAGGATCGAGGACCTCACGCTGCGGCGCCACGAGATTCGCGGCAACCCGGCGCCGCTGCTAGCCAGCTTCATCGCGCGCATCGACCGTCTCAAGGACGAGATGGTGAGCCCGCCGGAGTACGGCGCCTGGGCGCGCCGGCTCGCCGAAAGGTGCCGCGACGGTGATGACGCGACGCGCGCTCACGCGGAGCGCGAGCTCGAGTTCTCGCAGGTCTACGCCGACCACGACCGCCTGCTGGCGGAGTCCGGCTCGCTCGACTTCGGCGACCTCGTGCTGCACGCGTTCCGCCTGCTGCACGAGAAGCCTCACGTGCGCGCCCGCGTGGCGCAGCGGTTGCAGCACGTTCTCGTAGACGAGTTCCAGGAGGTGAACTTCGCGCAGGGCGCGCTGCTGCGGCTGCTCGCGCAGGAGCATCGCAACCTCACGGCGGCCGGCGACGACGATCAGGCGATCCATCGCTTCCGCGCGGCGTCGCGCAAGAACCTCGTGGACTTCGAGCGCGAGTACGAGGACTGCAAGCTGGTGCGTCTCGAGCAGAGTCACCGCAGCGGCAGGGCGATACTCGACGCCGCGGACGCGGTGGTTGCGGGTGGGGGAGAGCGAATCGAGAAGCGGCTGCGCGGCGGACGCGGCGGCTCGGTGGCGTTCTGGCGCTGCCGCTCCGAGCGCGCCCAGGCGCAGGCGATCGCCGCGGAGTGCGAGCGGCTCGTGAGCCAGGAGGGCGTGCCGCCCGAGGAGATCTGCGTGCTCGTACGTTCGGTGCGCGACGAGGGGCAGACGATCGCGGCGGCGTTGGAAGAGCGCGCCGTGCCGTTCCGCCTCACCGGCGCCGCCGCCTACTTCCAGCGCACCGAGGTGCGCGACGTGCTCGCGTGGCTCCGCCTGCTCGCCGACCCGGCGGATTCGGGTGCCGTCGTGCGCGCTCTCTCGCGCCCGCCAATCGAGCTGCGTTCGGTGGACATCGCGCGCCTCACCCAGCACGCTCGCCGGCGGCGGCTCGACATGGTGGCGGGCGTGATCGCGGCATGCGACGGCCCGCAGCTCTCGCCCGAGGGCCGCGACCGCGCACAGGCGTTTCTGCGTCTGTACCGCAGCGCGTCGGCAGCGTTCGCCGAGATGCGCCCGGATGCTTTCGTCCACCGTCTGATCGAGCGCATCGGGCTGCGACGCCAGCAGGTGTTCGCCGCGCAGGCGGACACGGTCGAGCGCCTCGTGAACATCGCGAAGCTCAGCGAGCTGGCGAGCGCGTACATGCGCCGCCAGCCGGACGCGACGCCACGCGACTTCGTGCGCTACGTGGCCGCCATGGCGGAGGCGGGGCTGCGCGAGGAGGAGGCCGCCCCGGAGGACCTGCCGCCGGCGGTGCAGGTGATGTCGATGCGCACGGCCAAGGGGCACGAGTTCGATCACGTGCTGATCGGCGGCCTCAACGCGGCGCGGATGCCGGGCGTCCGCCGCGGGTCCGGCGACGGCGTGCCCGCCGAGCTGCTCAAGGAGGAGCTGCCCGAGGACGGGCGCGCCGCTTACGAGGACGAGATGCGGCGCCTTCTGCATGTGGCGATGACCCGCGCGCGCAGGGGCCTCGTGCTCGCCTGGCCGGAGGGCGGCGAGCGCTCGCGGCCGTCGCCGTTCTACGAGGAGGCCCGGGCCGCGCTGCGGGCGGGCGAGGAGCTGCGCGAGGAGGAGCTGTTCGGGCCGGCCGAAGGGCTGCACTCCACGTTCCGCATGCTGCGCGACGAGCTGCTCGACTCCGTGTCGAGCGTGGGCGCGCGGCTCAGCGAGATGCGGCTTGACACCTACGTCGACGTCGCGCAGTCGGTGGTGCGCTACCTGGAGCTCTTGAAGGTGGCTGCGCTGATCGAACGCGAGCGTGAGGGACAGTCGCTCGCGCAGGCGCTGCCCGAGGTGAACGAGCTGCTGCTGCAGGAGGTGACTCCCGTGGAGCGCGAGATCTTCCTCAGCTCGGCGCTCGACGACTACCTCGCGGACACCGAGCGCGACGAGCGCCGCCGCGCGGAGGCGATCTCCCACGGCGGCGACCAGTCGCTCGAGACGTTCATCCCGCGCCGCGGCGATGGCCTGATGCTGTCCGCCTCGGACATCGAGACCTACCGCCTCTGCCCGCTCAAGTACAAGTTCGCGCGCGTGTTCCGGATCCCGCAGGAGCCGACGATCAACCAGCGCTTCGGCATCGTGGTGCACCAGGTGCTCGAGCGCTTCCACCAGGCCGGCGGGGGCTCGCTCGAGGACCTCATGCACCTGTTCGAGGCGAGCTGGCGACGCAGCGGCTTCGGAGACTCCAACGACGAGCTCCAGTTCCGCGACAAGGCGGTGGCGGCGCTGAGGCGCTACTGGGAGCTCGACCGCGCGCGCGACTCCGAGCCGGTGTGGTTCGAGCGGAGCTTCGCGTTCAAGCTCGGCCCGCATCTCCTGCGCGGGCGCGTGGACCGCGTGGACCGTCATCCGGATGGCCGCTACGAGCTGATCGACTACAAGACCGGCAAGCCGAAGACCGCCGAGGACCTGAGCCAGGACATCCAGCTCTCGCTCTACCAGATGGGCGCGCGCGAGTCGTGGGACCTGCGCACCGCGGCGCAGAGCTACTACTACGTGCTCGCCAACGAGAAGGTGCCGGTGGAGCACTCTGAGGAGGAGCTCGAGCGCGTGCGCGGCACGGTGGCGACGATCGCCGAGGGCATCCTCGGGCAGGACTTCGACCCCACGCCCTCGCCCGACATCTGCTCGTTCTGCGACTACCGAATCATCTGCCCGGCGGCGGAGAAGTAGCGATCAGCCGTCGTTGCGGCTGAAGCGCCCCGGGTCCTCCGGCGGCGCGGGAGGAGCCTCGCCCGACTGCTGCTGGGCTCGCACCGCGTCGTCGAGCACCGGCTGCTCCAGCGTGTCCGCAAGTTCGCGCGCCCCGCGCGCGAACTCGGCCGACCAGCGTTTGGCGGTCGCGTAGGCGTCGAGCAGCGCCGCGTTCTGCGTCCTCAGCGCATCCACCCGCTTCTGCATGGTTGCCTGGGTCTCCTGGAGCGCCTCGCTTCGCTGCGTTTCGGCCGCGAGCAGCGAACGCAGGTCGCGCTCCGTGGTGGCGTGCTGCTCACGCTCGAGCTCGAAGTCATTCCGCATCTTCTCCAAGGTGGCATGCGCCTCGCTCACGCGCGCCTCCGCCTCGTCGAGCTCGTCAAGGCGACGCAGCGCCTCGCCGGCGCGCGCCACCTGCGCGCGGGCCTCCTCGAGCTCGGCACGGTTCTGATCGAGCTCTGCACGCGCCTGCGCGAGCTCGCCGCGGTTTCCCTCGAGCTCGGATCGCAGGCGCTCGACCTCCGCGCGGCCCTGCTCCAGATCGCTCCGAAGCTGGTCCACCTCGCCTGCCTTCTGCGCGAGGTCGGTCCGTGCCCGCTCCAGCTCGCCGCCCTTGTGCCCAAGCTCCGATCGCACCCGCTCGAGCTCTTCGTTCTTCTGGCCCAACTCGGAGCGGGCGCTCTCGAGCTCGCTGGCCTTCGCGCCGAGCTCCTGGCGCAGCTCGGCGACGGATGCGGCGTGCTTCGAGCGCTCGTCGTCGAGGCCGGCGGTGGCTGATTCGAGCTCTGCCCGGAGCGCCGTGATCTCCGCGCTGTGGTCGGGCGGAGGCGCTTCGTGGGCCGCGGGGGGCGGAGGTGGAGCGAAGGGCTCCGCGGTTGACGGCGGCGGCGCGGGCGGCGGGTGGATCTGCGCGGCCGAGGTGAGAGGGGTCGGGAAGCCCGAGGTGCGGTTCTCACTGGGAGGCAGCGGGAGGCGCCTGACGAGATCACCGATCAGATCTTCCGCGGCCACCGCGGCGTGGACCTCCAGCTTCGTCATGAACGCGATGTCGTTGAGCGCCAGCGAGTCCGACGGGTCGGCCATGGCCACCAGCAGGCTGCCGTCCGGCTCGAACTCCACCGGCACGGCGCGGTAGCGCTGCGCGGCGGCCGGCGGAAGCAGGTTGGCTGCGCTGGCGTCCACGTCGAACTCAGCCAGGTCGATGTGGTTCAGCCCGTAACGGGCGGCGAGGGCGCGGGCAAGCTGATCTTCACTGAGACGACCTTCGCGGACCAGGATGCGCCCCACCGTCTCGCCGGAAGAGCGCGCCGTCTCGACGGCCGCCTCCACGTGCTGCTGGGAGGCGAAGCCCAGCTCCATGATCATGTCACTGAGGAAAACTGGCGCACCCTCGCGCGGCTGGTAAGGAGTTACCCCCCGGCGAGGTTCGACCGTCATCATCCGGCCGCCCCTACTGGTTCGGGTCCGAGGGCTTCCTCGGCGCGTTGGAGCGCCTCTCTGGGCGAGTCGGCCTCGCCGAGCTTCTCGATGCCGGCGATCAGATAGACCTCTTCGGGCCGCTGGCTCATCGCGCGCTCGAACGACGCCTCGAGCCGCGAGCGGAACGCGAGCGCGCCCTCGATGCCCTTGCAGCCCACGAGGATCACGCCGAACACGTCCTCGCCCACCCGCCCCGCGATGTCGCTGCGGCGCACGGCGGCGGAGATCACCTCGGCGCAGTTCTTGAGCAGGAGGTCGGCCACGGCGTCGCCGCTCGTGGTTCGCACCGCTTCGATGCCCACCGGCTGCACGGCAAGCAAATACGACTCGGTGATGCCGCGCTCGGTGAGGTGCCATTCGCGGTCGAGCTTGTCGAGGAAGGGCTCGCGCAGCTGAAGTCCCGTGAGCGGGTCGCTCGTCGCGTCGCGCTGAAGCTGCGACAGCCGCCGCAGCTCGCCCTCGCGTGTCACGTACTCCCACTCGTAGGCGAGCAGCCGCGCCGCGATCGTGAAGAGCTCGCGGTGGTCCTCGTTGTACTGGTTCTTCGCGCTGCTCATCGCGCACACGCTCGCCACGCGGCTGCCGTCCGCAAGCTCGAGCGGCGCCGCCACGTAGCTCTCGATGCCGGCCGAGGCGCACAGCTCGAGCGTCCGGTACACGGGGTCCGTGGAAGCCGTGCCGGTCAGCGCGGGCGCGGCGTCGTTGGCCATGTGGATGCAGAACGACTCGCGCAGCGGCATTCGCACACCCGCGGAGAGCGCGTCCACGCCCTCGCCCAGAGCATCGAGCACGCGGTACTCGTCGGTGTTGTAGTTGAGCTCACCGAAGATCACGCGGCCGGACGGGAGCGTCTCCTCGAGGAACGTGACCAGGGACCGGACGGCATCCCCGAGACTCACGAAGCGACTCGCGCAAAGATGGGCCAGCTCCGACACCAAACGGTCGGCCATACCTCTTTGTCGGTGCTTATGTGCTCGGGCTTAAGTCCGAGGCGTCAGGATTCGTCCGGGCGTTGCTGGCGCAGGAAGCGCTGGAAGTCGCGCGCGATCGCGTCGGCGGAGGGGAGGTTCTCGCCGAACGGCGGGGGCTCACCAGCCTCGTCCATCGTCTCCTCGAGCTTCTCGACGAACGCCTTAACGTCCGGATCGCTCGCCACGGCTGCGTTCACCTGGCGCTCGTAGTCCTCGCTTGCCTCCTCGAGCGCGCTGCCGTCCACCGCCACGCCGGCGATGCCCTCGAAGCGCCGCACGAGCGCCAGTGCGGCCTTCGGATTGGGCGCGGCCGCGACGTAATGAGGCACTGCAGCCCACAGGCTCGCGGACGGGAGGCTCGCGCGCTGGCAGGCGTCGTGGAGCACGCCGACGATGCCGGTGGGCCCTTCGTAGGTGGTTCGCTCGAGGCCCAGCCGATCGATCAGCGCCTGGTCGGACGCGAGGCCCGACACGTTCACCGCGCGCGAGTGAGGCACGTCGGCGAGCAGCGCGCCCAGCGTGAGCACGAGCTTCACGCCGAGCTGGCTTGCAGCGTCGGCGATCGCGCCGGTGAAGGTGCGCCACCTCAGCGACGGCTCCACGCCCTGAATGAACACGAGGTCACGCTCCGCGGCCGGAATGTGAGCCGCCGTGATCACCGTGGCCGGCCAGTCGATCGCGCGGCTCTCTCCCTCCGTCAGACGCACGGTTGGCCGGACGGCCGTGAAGTCGAAGAAGTCCTCAGGGTCGATGCGCGCGACCTCGGTCGCGTCGAAGCTCTCCACGAGGAAGCCGACCGCCGCCGTGGCGGATTCGCCGGCGTCGTTCCAGCCCTTGAACGCGGCCACCAGCACGGGGTCGCGCAGCTCGGGCTTGTCGGTCCAGATCAGCGGCTCCATCCACCACTCACCGTAGCGGAGCGCTCGCGGCTCGGGCGAGCGTCCGACCGGGTACCCAGTATTGAGGTATCGAAGCGAGCGTTCGCACATCGATCGCCGAGCTGCGCCCGGGGGCGGAGGTGGAGGGCGTGTTCGCCTGTACACGCAAGGAGCGGCTCACGGCGCGCAACGGCAGCGGCTACCTGTCGCTCGAGCTGCGCGACCGCACCGGCACGATCCCCGCGCGGGCTTTCCGTGAGGCGGACTTCCTGGCGGGCCAGTTCGAGCGCGGCGAGCTCGTGTGGGTGAGCGGCCGGGTGGAGCGCTTCCGGGGCGAGCTGCAGCTCGAGCTACGGGCGATCCGGCGCGCGGATTCGGAGGGGCTCGACCCAGCGGAGTTCCTGCCGAGCGCCTACCGCGATCTGGATGAGCTCGACGGCTTCCTCGAGCATCTCGCGCGCGAGGTCTACGACCAGAGTTGCAGAGGGCTGCTGGCGGAGTTGCTTGGCGATGCCACGCTGAGGGGGCAGATGCGGCTGGGTCCCTGTACGCGCGGCGGCCACCACGCGTACCTCGGTGGTCTGCTCGAGCACACCGTTGCGGTCGCGACCCTGGCGCAGGAGACCTGCGTGCTGCATCCGCGGCTCAACTCGGATCTCCTGATCACCGCCGCGATCGTCCATGACATCGGCAAGACGCGAGAGTTCGAGCTTGGTGCGGAGATCGCGTTGAGCGAGGAGGGGCGGCTCGTGGGGCATCTCGCGCTCGGGCAGCAGATCGTCGCCGAGCTTGCGTCGCGTGTGGAGGGCTTCCCGGCCCACACGCTGCTCGCGCTCACCCACTGCATCCTCACGCACCACGGTGCGGACGGGGTGCCCACGCGCCGCTTCGGCTCGCCGGAGGCGCTCGCCCTCTACAGGTTGAATGCGCTCGACGCCGGCGTGAAGGGCGCGCTCGAGCACGGCCTCGCCACGGCATGAAGGTGCGCAGCGCCGAGCCGCGCGATTTCGACGCGGTCACCCTGCTGCTCGAATCGCTCGGGCGCCAGGAGGTGACCGACGCCACGCGCGACCGCTGCCGCGAGATCTACGCGGCGCAGGTGTCGGACCCGGGCGCCGACCACCTCGTGGCCGAAGACCACGAGGGCGCGATCGTCGGCTTCTGCTCGCTCCACTTCCGCAAGCGCCTCAACTACACCACGCCGGAGGCCTGGGTGCCGGACCTGATCGTGAGCGAGAAGCTGCGGCGCAGCGGGATCGGCAAGGCGCTGCTGGAGCACGCCGAGCAGCGCGCGATCGAGCGCGGATGCTGGGCGCTGTCGCTCGAGTCCGCCCATCACCGCGTGGAGGCGCACCGCTTCTACGGGGCGTTCGGAATGCGGGACATGGGCAAGGCGTTTCGCAAGCTGCTGGGCTGATCAGCCCGCGCAGGCGATTCCGTCGCCGTTGGCGTCGAGGTGGTAGTGGTCATTGCCGACCACGCGGACGGGGCCTTGTACGTACTTGGGCCCGTCGCCGGAGCCGCCGGCGCAGTCGTAGTCGTAGGCGTTCGGGTCAAGGCACCTGCCGGCGTAGTTCGGATCGCAATGCGTGCTGCCGTTCGATGAACTGCCGGATGACGTTCGCGGCAAGCCGCCCGAGCCGCCGTTCGCGTAGCCCTGGCACCCGCTCCCCGCGGCGGTCCTGCAGCTGCTGATGGCGTCGTAGGAACGCGCCTGGGCCGGACTGCCCCCGTATTGCGGGCCACTGCGTTGCCAGTCGCCGCTGCCGATTCGCGCCGCCCACACCGGATGCAGTTCGTTCCACGAGTGGTCGGTGTCGTCCACCCAAGCCCCCACCAGGGTGATGTGCTCTCCAACCTGTGGCGTATACAGGTGTCCGTGGTCGCGTGGCATGTACTCCACCACCAGATCCCCGTTCTGCGCGGCATTGCCGGGCGCGAGCATTGAGCGATACGCCGGGTCGAGACGGATGTCGAAGTGGGAGTCCCCGTCTTCCTCGGTGCGCACGATCTCGACCACGCCGGCGGCCTCTCGGCAGGGAGACAGCACCGTGAGTCGCTCTGGGTGGTAGACGCCGTCGAGCACATGCGAGGACGCGGGACAAAAACCCGCCAGGGGCCGCGACGTGGCAGTGCGGGATCGATGGTGGCGGTGGTGGTGGCCGCGGCGCCGTGCGTGACGGTGCGGCCGCGGGCGTTGAGCCACCGTGGAGGTGGTGGCCGCGGCGGCGTGGCCGGCGCTGGAGCTCCCTGCACACCCGGCGACCACCGGCGCGAGCGCCGCCACGACCCCGCACACAGCAGCGCGGCCAACGGGTGCGAAGCGAGTCACGTTCATCCCGCCGCTCCGACGCTAGTACGGCTCGCCCGCGGTGGCAAGCCGCTCGGTACCCCGCTCTACACTGCCCCGCGGAGTGGCATGGGCCTGGTGGCCCATCCGGTCTTCAAAACCGGCAGGGCGGAGCAGCCCTCCGCTTGGAAGGTTCGATTCCTTCGCCGCTCCGTGAGCGGTCATCTCGCTGACGTGCGGGTTGGCGCGTCGGCCCAATGTCGGCTTAGGGTCGAGGGCAGGCCCACCCTCGAAAGGACTCCGCAAATGAAAGCTGCAGTGATCGCCGCGCTCGCGGCCGCGGCGCTCGGCGTGGCACCGGCGGCCGCGCTCGCGAACAGCTCCGTCACGTACTCGAACTCGAGCGGCGCCGTGACGGTCAATGGCGACTCGAACGACAACAACTTCGAGGTGACGTTCGCCACCTCGAGCGGATATCCGCAGATCACGTTCCATGACTCATACGGCGGCACGATCGATCCGCCGGGCAGCGGTATCTGCGCCGCCTACAACGGCACCGACGTTCGGTGCACTGCCGATGCAACGGACCCGCTGAACGGGATCGTCGCGAACGGCAACGCCGGCAGCGACCGGGTGTACACCGCCAACGCACCGGCCGGCTTCCCGCTCACGTTCAAACGGCGGTGCGGGCAACGACAGCATGTACGCCGGCCCCGAGCAGGACACCTTCAACGGCGGCGACGATTACGACTGGGTCACCTACGCCGACATGGCCGGGCCGGTGAACGTGAGTGCCGACGGCGTGGCGAACGACGGTGAGGCGGGCGAGAGCGACAACATCGGGACGGACGTCGAGGAGATCGACGGTACCGCTCAGAACGACACACTCACCGCGACGAACAACGTGCCGTCCGACTGCAGCTTTGATTGCACCGAGCTGTACGGCGGAGAGGGCAACGACACGCTGAACGGGGGCAGCGGACCCGACTACATCGAGGGCGACGCGGGGAATGACACCGAGAACGGCAACGGCGGCCAGGACGAGTTCGGGTACGACCCGGGAGCCGACAACATCCACGGTGGCGCCGACTTCGACGTCGTCTACTACTGGGATGAGCCGTGGACGGGGTCAGGGGATCCGAGCGTCAACGTCTCGCTCGACGACCTGGCAAACGACGGCATGACGGGTCAGGACGGGCCGGGCCTGGACGGCGCCGGCACCGCCGCTGACAACGTCCACTCCGATGTGGAGGGCGTGTACGGCACCAGCGGTAATGACACGCTCACAGGCAGCGCCGGCTTCAACGAACTGGACGGCGAGTCCGGCAACGACACCATCGACGGCGGCGGCGGGTCGGACTTCCTGGTGGGCGACAGCGGCAATGACAACATCCAGGCGCGTGACAACGCACCGGATGTGGTCGAGTGCGACGCGGGCAACGACACCGCCACCACCGACAACATCGACCAGGTGTCCGAGTGCGAGACCAACAACGTGTTCACGGCGACGTTGCCGGTGCAAACGATCACGGTCCCGGGCGCCCCGAAGCCGAGGCTGGCCCCGGCGAAGGTGAGGTTTGGCTCGATCAAGACCTCGGTCAGGCGAGCGTCGTTCCTCAAGCACGGTGTGAGCTTCACGCTCAGCGCCAACGAGGCGGTGGTCTACAACGCGCAGCTCACCGGCACCTACCGCGGTGGCCACGTGGCCAAGGTCGGCGACGTCGTTCTCGCGGCGAGGTCTCTCAAGTCGAGCGGCCACAAGGTCAAGGTCACGCTGAAGCTGAACCGCCGCACGAAGAGGGCGATCGGCAGGAAGGCGAACCTGAAGCTCAGCGTGGTTGCAATCAACAACGACGGCGTCATCACCACCGTCACCAAGAGGATCAAGGTCAAGTAGCGGGCAGGCGAGGGGGCGGCTACGGCCGTCCCCTTCCGCCACCGCGTACGATGAGGGGGTGAGGAGGGGACTCGCCGCCGCACTGGCCTGCGCGCTGATCACCTGTGTCGGCGCTACGAGCGCTTCCGCCGGCTGGGTGGACACGAGCGTGTCCCGCTTCCCAGAGAGCTACAACCAGGGCATCACGATCGACCCGAGCGGCGCGCTCTTTTTCGACGGCACGCTGCTCAGCTTCAACGGGCTCTTCAAGACGGACAGGCAGCTCAAGCAGACCGCTGGTGCCACGCCCGTGATCCCCGCGGATGTGACGAGTCGCGACGGCTACAACCACATCGGCGACCTGAGCTTCGATCCGGGCGAGGGCGGCCGCGTGCTCCTGCCGCTCGAGTGCTTCACGCCAGGCGGCCCGAACGGCGGCAACACCTGCGGCACCGGCGCGTTCGGCGTGGCCGATCCGGCCACTCTGCACTGGCGCTATTACGTGAAGCTCGATCCGGCCGACATCCCGAAGGCCATGTGGGTGGAGAGCTCGCCCGACGGGAGGCTCCTCTGGACCTCGGCGGGCAACGATCTGCTCGCCTACAACGCGGCGGACGTCAGCCCGGCGAATGCTGCGCCGGGCGGGCCGCTGCTGAGGCCCGCGGTGCGCCTCGCCGGCGCAGCGCCGCCCAACGGCATCACGGGCGCGACCTTTTACAACGGCCGCCTGTTCCTCGCCAGCAACGTCGGCAACCACCAGCTCCAGATCTGGTCCGTGGACACCGCCACCGGCCAGCGACAGCTCGAGCTCGAACGCGACTACCGCGGCGAGCCTGAGGGGCTCGCCACGTTCACCGGACTCGGAGGAATCCTGCACGCGATGGTCCTGCCGGCCTTCGGGGTGACGAACCCGACCTTCGGCCCGGGCAAGGGCGCGCTCGTGAACTTCGCGCCGGCGGGCGTCATCAGGCTGAGGCTGAAGGTGTCGCCCTCACATGTGCGGACGGGAACACCTACGAGCTTCAAGTTCGTTGTGACCTTCGCGCAGCTCGGCGGGAAGGGCCCGATCAAAGGCGTGGCGATCACGTTCGCCGGGCACCGGGTGGTGACGAACGATCTCGGCACGGCAACGGTGCATCTGAGCCTGAGCAAGCCCGGCCGCTATACGGCTCGCGCTACGAAGAGCGGCTTCCGCAGCGGACGCGCTTCCGTGCACGTCACCTCGAGGGCGCCGGCGTTCGTCGGTCAGCGCTGAGCGGCCACCGGCTCGGCAGCGGGCGCCGCGCGGCGCTCGCGCATCACCACACGCGTCCCGGTCTTCGGGACCATCGTGATGCCTCGCCGCTCCACCTTCTCCGGCTCTGAACCCACGGGCTCGAGCCGCGCCCGCTCCATCACCCGGCGGATCACCACGCGCATCTCGAACTGGGCGAACGACGCGCCGAGACAGCGCCGCGTGCCGCCGCCGAAGGGGATCCAGGTGTAGGTGTCCGGCGGGTCCTCTTCCAGGAAGCGCTCGGGGCGGAAGTCGCGCGGGCCGGGGAAGCAGTCGCCGCGGGCGTGGATCACGGCGATGGACGGGTTGATCTCCGTGCCTTCGCGCAGGGTGTAGTCGCCGAGCTCGAATGGCCCGCCGCGCACCACGCGGCCCACTCCGGGAATCACCGGGCGGATGCGGAGCGCCTCCTTCGCGACGGCGTCGATGTAAGCGTCATCGCCCGCTTCCACCGCACGCTCGACCTCGGCGCGCACGCGCGGCGTCCGCAGGATGAGGTCGAACGCCCACGCCAGGCCGGTGGCGGTGGTCTCATGCCCCGCCACCAGCAGCGTGACGAGCTGGTCACGCAGCTCCTCGTCGGTCATCGGCCGCCCGTTCTCGTCGCGCGCGAGAAGAAGCATCGAGAACACGTCCTCGCGCTCCTCGAGGTCGGGCGCGTCGCGACGGCGGGCGATCTCGTCGTAGATCAGCTCGTCCACGAGCCGGCGCCGCTCCTCGAACTGGCGCACGGCGGAGTTGTTGCCGAGCTTCGGCATGAGGACCATCATCAGAAGCCCGAAGCGGTTGGCCACCGGCTCGATCATCTCCCGCAGCCGCAGCTTCAGCTCGTCCTGCTTCGGTCCCTCCTCGACGCCGAACACCGCACGCAGGATCACGTCGAGCGTGAGCTGTTGCGTCCACGGCAGGAGCGCGAACTCGCTGTCGAGCGGCCACGCGTCGATCGCGCGGTCCGCCGCCTCGCGCATCACGTCCTCGTACGCGCGCATGCGCTGACCGTGGAAGGCCGGCAGCATCAGCCGCCGCTGGCGCAGGTGCTCGTCGCCGTCGAGGAGCAGCACCGAGCGCATCCCGAGGGCGGGCCCGAGCACCGCGTTCGCCTCACCCGCCCGCAGGCGATCGGGAGGCGCGCGAAACACCTCCTTCACGAGCACAGGGTCGAACACCATCACGAAGTTCGGGTCGAACGCTGTGCCGAGCCGGACGATTGGCCCGTACCGGCGATGCATGCGCGCGATGAAGCGGCGCGGACCGAAGATGAAGAACCCAGTCTGTACGAGGCGGGGCAGCTTAGGGCCAGGAGGCGGTCCGCTCATCAGGCGATCTTCGCACCTCCGCTACGCCGGCACGACGCTTATCGTGCCCTCCACCCGTCCCCGCTCGAGCGCGAGACGGAAGTCGGCCCGCAGCGTGTGGCCCGCCTGATCGCTCACCTCCGCCACCACGTGGGTGTTCTCGAGCGATACGACGCGGCCCTGGTAGCGCGTGGGAGCGGACGCGGGACCAAGCGTCACCTGACTCTGCTGAACGGACACGCCGCCGCCGGGCAGAGGCTGCCCCACGAGCACGATGTCGGCCGCTCCGTTGGCCCCTCCGGTGAGCCGCATGGCAAGGTCCACGCGCGCGAGGCCCCCGTCGCTGCCGCTCTCGGACTCGCTGCCGCCGAGGTACGCGCTGAATGGCGGGGAGAAGAGCTGCCGCTGCGCAGCCGCCGCCGGCTTCGTAACGCTGCTCACGGCCAGCAGGCGCGCCGGTGTGCCGGCTCGCCGCGCCCAGCCTTTTGCGAGCGGCCCCTGGGGGAGCCAGATCACGGCGGCGAGTGGCAGCGCCGCAAGAGCGCCGAAGCTTGCGAGCCGTGGCGCCGGCGCGGCGTCCCAGATGCGGACGAACACCGCCAGCCACACAGCGGCCACGCACGCGGCGGTGATCGCGAGCAGCCAGCCGGCGCGAACGTCGCTGCCGGTGCCGAGCCCGTGCACCACGGCCACCGGCCATGCCGCGTAGGAGAGCCAGTGCACGGCGCGCCAGTTGCGCTGTCCGATCCGCTTCTTCAGCAAGCTGGTGATCGCGACCGCCAGCAAGATGTCGAACGCCACCGCGCCCAAGCCGAGCCACAGCGGCCGGTACCTTCCCGCGAACGGCACCACCGCATCCACCAGCCTGATCGGCGCAAAGCTGTCGAGCACCGCGCTCAGGATGTGGACCGAGAGGAAGCTCACCGCGAACAGCGACACCCAGCGGTGCAGCCCGTGCAGAGTGAAGCGCGGCCAGCGCTCAGAGCGCCAACGCCGCTGGTCCACGATGCCGAGGACCACCGACGTGGACAGCAGGATCAAGGACACCGCTCCGCTGCCGCGGCTCAGATACCAGAGCGCTGGGGCGCCCGCCGTGGCGAGCGTGAGCGTCAACCTCTCGCCTCGGCGGGCCAGTTCGCGACCCGCGCCACCTCTCCGTCCAGCCCAACCAGGCGAGAAGGAAGGCGTAGCGAGTCGAGCCACGGAAGCGCCGCCGCGCCGCGCACGATCGCGGCGGTGCTCGCCACGTTCGCGGCCACGCAGTTCGCGGCCGCCACGCTCACGGTGCGCCAGAACTCGGCGGCCGGGCGTCCACTCGAAGGGTCGATGATGTGGTGTGCCGGCTCGTCCCCGTTGCGCCAGCGCCGCACGGCCACGCTCGACGTGGCCAGGCCACCCGAACTGATCGACACGGTCTGCCCCGGCGAGTGGAAGTCCGCCTCGTGGTTCTCGGTCACGTGCACGCTCCATCCACCAGGGGGCGCGGGTCCCGCCACCGCCAGGTCGCCGCCGAGGTTCACAAGCGCGCCGCCGCTCAGAGTGTCGGCGCAGCGGCGGGCGGCGCGGTCGGCCGTCAGGGCCTTGGCCGTGGCTCCGAAGTCGAGCTCCACGCCACGCGGCACCCGCACGGACGGGCGCCGGCGATCCACCTGCACGAGGCGCCAGCCCGGCGCGGGCGCGAAGCGCACCCGTCCCGTCCGTACCGCGGGAAGCTGGGCGAAGTCACGGTCGTACCCCGCCACGCGCAGTGCGCGCCCAACGGTGGGATCCACGTCTCCCTCGGTCGCGCGCGCCCCGCCGAGCGCGGCGTCCAGCGCCTCGAGGAACAGCGGGCTCACCTCCACCCAGTGCCCGGGCGCGCGGTTCACGCGCGCCAGCTCGGAGTCATCCCGGAACCGGCTGCAGGCGAGGTCGATCGCGTCGAGCTCCTCCTCGAGGATCTGCCGGGCGGCGGGCAGCTCACGCTCGTGGGTGACGAACACTTCGGCCGTGGTGCCGATCGCTCGCCAGCGCGCGGATGCCGTCATGAGCCTCCCGACACGGCGCCGCTGCCGGCGGCCGATGGAAGCGGCGCCTGATCCGGCGGCGCGATCGGCGCGGCCTGCTGATCGCCGCTGCCGTCGTCGCTGGCCGGCGCAGGTGGGGCGGTGGGCGCGGAGTTCGACTTCGCCTTCGAGTGATTGGCGGGCAGGGCGTGCGCAGCCACCACCGAGAAGATCCCGGTCAGCGCCACCGCGCCGCCGGCCACCCAGCGCTTCGCGCGCTCGGCGCGGGCCAGGGCAGCCTCCCGCGCGCTCGCAGGGCTGCCTTGCCGCTCATCCATGGCCAAAAGTGTGACTCACCGTTTGTAAGACGCTCTAAGCCGCCCGTAAGACTTCTCTAAGCCGCCAATCGTCCTACTTCTGGCGGGACGCGCCGGCCCTCGGCCGAGCCGAGGCGCAGGTACCGCACCAGGGTACGAGCCGCCCCGCCACGACCGCTGAGGCGGCGGCGGGGCAACCCGTTAGATCAGAACTGCGCTTCCTCGGTCGAGCCGGTTAGCGCGGCGGTCGCGACCTCCTCGCCGCCCGCGATCACCTGTGCCACCTGGTCGAAGTAGCCCGCGCCCACCTCGCGCTGGTGCTTGGTGGCCGTGTAGCCGTGCTCCTCGCTCGCGAACTCGCGCTGCTGCAGGTCCGCGTACGCGGCCATCCCGCGCTCGCGGTAACCGCGCGCCAGGTCGAACATCGCGTAGTTGAGCGTGTGGAAGCCCGCCAGCGTGATGAACTGGAACGCGTAGCCCATCTTGCCGAGCTCCTTCTGGAACGTGAGCAGCTCCTCGTCCGAGAGATGGCTCTTCCAGTTGAACGACGGCGAGCAGTTGTAGGCGAGCAGCTTGTGCGGATGCTCCGCGTGGATCGCGTCGGCGAACCGCTTGGCCTGCTCGAGGTCCGGCTCCTTCGTCTCGCACCACACGAGATCGGCGTACGGCGCGTACGCCACACCTCGGGCGATCGCCTGCTCGATGCCGCAGTTCACGTGGTGGAAGCCCTCGCTCGTACGGTCGCCCGTGATGAACTCCTGATCGGACTCGTCCACATCGCTGAGCAGGAGCTCCGCGTCCTGCGCGTCGGTGCGGGCGACGATGATGGTGGGCACTCCGGCAACGTCGGCCGCTAGCCGGGCCGCGATCAGGTTGCGGATCGCCCATGACGTCGGCAGCAGCACCTTGCCGCCCATGTGACCGCACTTCTTCTCCGAGGCCACCTGGTCTTCGAAGTGAACGCCGGCCGCGCCCGCTTCGATCATCGCCTTGGTGAGCTCGAACACGTTGAGCGCACCGCCGAAGCCTGCCTCGCCGTCGGCCAGGATCGGCGCGAACCAGTGCGTCGAGTCATCGCCCTCGGCGTGCGCGATCTCGTCGGCACGACGCAATGCCTGGTTGATGCGGCGGACAACGTCGGGGCCGCTGCTCGCCGGATAAAGGCTCTGGTCCGGATACATCTGGCCCGCGTTGTTGGCGTCGGCGGCGATCTGCCAGCCACTCACGTAGATGGCCTCGATCCCAGCCTTCACCTGCTGCACCGCCTGGTTGCCCGTGGAGGCGCCCAGCGCGCGCACGGGCTCGTCGCGCTGGAGCAGCTCCCACAGCCGCTCCGCGCCGATCCTGGCGAGCGTGTTCTCGATCTGCACCGACCCTCGGAGCCGGTCCACGTCCTCCTCGGAATACGGGCGCTCCACGCCATCAAAGCGTGCCGTCTTGAACCTTCCTGTAGCCACGTGCCCCTTCCTTTTCGTTTTGTATCCGAAGAAAGGGTTCCCCCAAATCGCGTGGGTAAAGCACGATTCCCTATGCTCGCGCGCCATGGGGGGCCTCACGCGCGGCGAGCGCTACATGCTGGCGGCGCTGGTCGCGGCCACCGCCTTGGCCGCCTTCACCCGGTACGCGAACGTGCCCGAGGTGCTCGCATTCGCGGCCTCGGGTGTGGCCCTCGCGGGCATGGCGTGGCTGGTGGCATTGGGCACGGAGCAGGTGGGCTCACGGCTGGGCCCGGCTGCCACCGGGATGCTGCAGTCCACCCTCGGGAACCTGCCGGAGTTCTTCGTCGTGCTGTTCGCGCTGCAGAAGGGCGAGACGGTGGTGGCGCAGACCTCGCTGATCGGTTCCGTGCTGGCCAATGCGCTGCTGGTCCTCGGGCTGGTGATCGTCGTCGGGGCGAAGCACTCGAACGACGGTGTGATGCGCTTCAGCACCGGGCTCCCGCGCGACACGGCCACGCTCATGCTGCTGGCCTCCTCGATCATCGTGATCCTGGGACTGTCGCTCGCGTCCGGGGACAAGGCCAGCCATCACGTGAAGACGATCTCCGTGGTGGGCGCCGCCTGCATCCTCGCCGTCTACGTGGCCTGGGCGATTCCGTACATCCGTTCCGGCGGCGGCGAGGTGGAGACGCAGCCACGCGTACGGCTGCCGGTCGCCGTCGTGCTGCTCGCCGTCAGCGGCGTGGGGGCCGCGTTCGTGTCCGACTGGTTCATCACGGCACTCGACCCGGCGGTGAAGTCGCTCGGGATATCCAAGGCGTTCGCCGGCCTCGTGATCGTGGCCATCGCCGGCAACGCCGCCGAGAACGCCACGGGTCTCGTGATGGCGTCGAAGGGCGAATCGGAGCTCGCGATCAGCGTCGTGAAGAACTCGGTCGCCCAGGTGGCCGCGTTCCTCTATCCGGCGCTGGTGCTGGTGTCGCTCCTGTTCGCGTCCACTCTCACGTTCGTGCTCGCGCCCGTCTACATCGGCGCGATCATCCTCACGGCGATCGTGCTCGCGCAGGTGACGGGCGATGGAGAGGCCACGGAGTTCGAGGGTTGGGCGCTTGTGGCTATCTACGCGATTGTCGCGGTGGTTGCCCTGTACGAATGAAGGGCGGGCGCTCGACGATCTCGTCGCCATCCAGCTCGTGCAGTCGCCCCTCGCGCTGGAGGCGCACGCACACCGCGCGCAGCACGGCGTCTGCCATCGGCGCCAGGTCGCTCAGCGGCTGGTGGCGGTTCTGGCGCAGCTCGATGTCCACCTGCGCGAGCGCGTCCAGGCCCACCTCCTTCCACGCGTCGATCAGCATCGCGATCTCCACCGCATAGCCGGTGGCGAACGGCAGTCGCGTGAGGAGGTCGCGCGTGGCCGCCAGCTCGCCCGACAGCGGCTGCCGGAAGCCGGCGAGCTCGGGGTAGAAGAGTTTGAGCAGCGGGCGAGCCGTGAGCTCGGTCACGCGCCCGCCGCCCTCCGGCAAGGACACGTCGCCGACCTTGAACGGCCGCCGGTAGAAGGCCTTCACGAACTCCACGCGGCCATCGCCGCACACGAGCGGGCCGGCGAGGCCGCAGGCGTAGTGCGGACCGAAGCCTCCGGAGTCGGCATCGAGGTAGACCACCACGTCGCCCTCGAGCACGGACAGCGCGCGCCACATCGCGTCGCCCTTGCCCAGCACGTCGCCGTACTCCGGCAGGAGCTCCGCCTCCTGGTGCACGAGCGCACCCGCGCTCTCGGCGATCGCCACCGTCGAGTCGGTGGAGCCGCCGTCGATCACCACCACCTCGTCGATTGCGCCCAGCTCGCGCAGCGATACGAGGTCGGACACGATGCCGCCAACCGTCCGCTCCTCGTTACGCGCAGGCACGCAAACCCACACCGAGCGGGTGCGCTCGGCCGCCAGACGCTCCGCCGGAAACTGGCTGTGGTGGAACGTGCGCGGCCCCGGCCGCGCCCGCTCGGCCGCGGTCACTCCACTTCCAGGTGCTTCACCGGCTTGCCGAAGCGCTCGCGGGCCTTGTCCACGATCCCCTCTTCGAGCCAGTTGCGGCCATCACCGGGATGCGTGCACACCACGATCTCGTCAGCCGGATACGTCTGAAGCGCGTCCTGGAGCGCGAGCAGCGGATCGGACTCGCCGGTGTCGCCGGCGGCGTCGATGCCCTCCTCGTCGAGCCGCTCCACGGTCTCCTCCTGCACCTGCTCGGCGCGGGCAATCGCCTCGTCGGAGTCGGCGGTGAGGAACTTGAAGCGGCTGTTGAGCGCGGGCGCGACCACAAGCACCTCGGCGTCCTGCGCGTCTGCGCCCACGGCGCTCTTCAAAGCGGCGCCCGAGATCGGCTCGGACACCAGCGCGATGATCTTCTTTCCCATGTGAGGCCTATAACCGCATCGCGCGCGGGACAAACGGTCAGCGCGGGGCCACGGCGCGCTTCGCGAGGTTGAAGGCGAAGTACAACATCATCGCGGCGAACAGGTAGGAGAGGAGCTTCTGGGAGACGATGTTCGCGAGCTCCACGCCGCCGAACACGCCGATGGGGGACAGGACGCCGATCAGAAGCGCGTCCCGCTGCCTGAGGTTGCCGTGCCGCTTCTGCTGCATGGACCCGACCAGCGCCACCGGGATGATCGCGAGAAGCGAGGTGGCCTCCGCGCGCAGCTGTGACTCGCCGAGGATGAGCACGAGCCCGGGCACGAACAGGATGCCGCCGCCGATGCCGAGCAGCCCGCTCGACATGCCCGCAGCGAAGCCGATCGCGAGCGTCGCCGCGATCGTGCCGGTGCTCAAAACACCAGCAGGGCCGCTGACACGACGAGGAGAAGCGCGAACAGCCCGTTGAGCACTCGGACGGGCAGCCGCTGCTGGAGCTCGGTGCCGGCCACGACGCCGAACACCGCCGGAATGCCGATCAGCAGCCCCTTCGACAGGTCCACGTTCCCGAACACGCCGTTCAAGAGGGCGCCGAAGGCAGCGATGATCACGATCGCCGCCAGCGACGTTCCGGTGGCCTCGCGCTCCTCGTACGCGAGCCAGAGGATGAGCAGCGGCACCATCACCGTGCCGCCGCCTATGCCGAACAGCCCGCTGAACGCACCGGCCACGGTGCCGATCACTCCCAGCCGCACGACCCGCTTAGACACGCGGGGCATACTACGGGCCGTGTCCGCGCCAACCGCCGAAAAGCTCGCCGAGATACTCAGGCCGCTCACGCAGGCGCCGCGCGCGGCGGGCGTGTTCTGCGACATCGACGGCACGCTCGCGCCGATCGTGCAGCGGGCGGACGACGCGAAGGTGCCGGAAGCCACGGCGCGCCTGCTGGCCACGCTTGGCAGGCGCTACGGCTGCGTGGCGTGCATCTCGGGCCGCTCAGTGGCCGAGTCTCGGCGCGTGGTTGGGGTGGGCGGCATCGCGTACGCGGGTATGCATGGAGTGGAGATGTTGTGGCCCGGCGCAACCCGGCCGGAGATGAGCCAGCAGGTGCTCGGCTGGGCGGACCGCGTGCGCGGGTTCGTGCGGGATAACGACTCGCGCGAGCTGCGGACGCTGCGGGTGCGCATTGAGGACAAGGGGCCGATCTGGGCGTACCACTGGCGCGGCGCCCCCGACGAGGACGCGGCTCGGGCGCGCGTGCAGGAACTCGCCGGCGCCGCGGAGGAAGCAGGCTTCCACGTGCATTGGGGCCGCAAGGTGCTCGAGGTGCGCCCGCCGCTCCCGATCGACAAGGGGCAGGCCGTCCGCGGACTGGTGGACCACTGCTCTGTGCGCAGGGTGATCTTCGGCGGCGATGACGTGACCGATCTCGACGCGTTTGAGGCGCTCGACGCATTGGTGGCAGAGGGGCGGCTGGAAGCGGCGGTGCGAGTTGGGCTGCAGTCGGACGAAGGACCTCCGGAGATCGTCGAGCGCGCCGACCTCGTGGTGGACGGCGTGGACGGCTTCCGCGCGGTGCTTCAGGCACTCTCGGAGAGCTAATGCGGTTCACCGATTTCCTGCGCACGGCCGTGCTGCTGTTCGGGGCATCCGCCACGGTGCTCGGCGTCGTGACGGTGGCCGGTGCGACCTCCAAGGGCGAGACCACGCTCCTGTACTTCTCGCTCGGCTGGTGGCTCGTGGCCACCCTGGGCGGCATCTTCCTCGGCCGCCGGATGAAGGTCACGGACGGCATCGCTCGCCTGCTCGCGGGCGCGCGCAGCACTCCGGTGCTCCCGGAGGTCGAGCCTGGCCGCATCCTCATCACCCGGCTGTGGGCGCTCGCCGCGCTCACCGTGGCGGGCGGCGCGGTGGCGTTCCTTATCCCGCAGGTGCCGGCGGTGGGTGCCGGCTACGCCCTCATTGGCGCGCTCGGGTGGCGCCGCCAGAGCTCAGCGGTGCTCGCCATCGAGCAGCGCGACGGCGTGCAGTTCTACGTGGAGCACACCGGCCCGTTCGAGCCCACAAAGCTGCTGCGGGTGCCGGGCTATCGCAAGCTCGAGTCGCTCAGGGAGCCCGCCCGGCGCCCCGGCGCGCACGTTTAGCGGCGCCGCGCTTGCGGAGCTCGTCCAGCTCCTTCCACGGCCGGGTGTTCGCCACCTGCGCAGCCGTCACCCAGCCGCGCCGCGCGGTGGCGATGCCGTAGCGGATGTTCGCGAGCGTCTCCGCGCCGTGCGCGTCCGAGTCGATCACCAGCAGCGCGCCCGCCTCCACCGCGTGGCGCGCGTTCTGCTCGTTGAGGTCACGCCGATCCGGTGCCGAGTTGATCTCCAGGAACGTGCCCGTGCGCACCGCGGCCTCCACCACCTTCTCGATGTCGAGCGCGTAGGCCTCGCGCCTTTCGAGCTTGCGCCCGGTGGGGTGGCCGATCGCGTCCACGAGCGGGTGCTCCATCGCGTGGATCATGCGGGCGGTCATCTCCTTCTCCTTCATCCGGAAGGAGGTGTGCAGGCTGGCCACCACCCAGTCGAGCTGCTCGAGCACGTCGTCCGAATAGTCGAGCGTGCCGTTCGGCAGGACGTTGACCTCGGACCCGGCGAGTAGTTTGATGCCCTCGATCTGCTCGTCCAGCTCGCGAATTCGCTCGATCTGCCTGAGCAGCTCGTCTGGCGACACGTCGTTGCCGAATCCGTGCGTGGCCGAGTGATCGGTGATCGCGAGGTAGTCGTAGCCGCGTTCGATCGCGGCCTGCGCCATCTCTTCGATCGAGTTGCGGCCGTCGGACGCTGTGCTGTGGCAGTGAAGGTCCCCGCGTAGGTCCTCGATCCGAATGAGCTCGGGTAGCCGGCCCTCGCGCGCGGCCTCGAGCTCGCCCCGGTTCTCGCGCAGCTCCGGCTCGATGAAGGGCAGCCCGAGCAGCTCGTACACCTCCTCCTCGCTGGTGCAGAAGTGCGTGGTGTCCGTGGCGTCCTCGGTCACGCCGTACTCGCTCACATGGAAGCCCTTGCGAACGGCCCAGCCCCGCAGCGCCTCGTTGTGCTTGCCCGAGCCGGTGAAGTGCTGCAGCAGGTTGCCGAAGTTGTCCGGGGGCACGATGCGGAGGTCCACGCTCATGCCGTTGTTCGTGGTGGCGCGCGCTCCCGCCGGCCCCGACGTGTGAGCCTCCTCGATCAGCGGCAGCTTGCAGAACGCGTCGGCCAGTGCGGCCGGATCGCTGGCCGTGGCGACGATGTCGAGGTCCTTGCAGGTCTCCGCCATCCGGCGCGCGCTGCCGGCCAGCACCACGCGATCCGAGGCCGGATGTTCGAGCAGCGCCTGCACGAGCTCCTCGCCGATGGCGAGAGCGCGCGAAAGGAGGGTGCGCGGCTTCGGCCGCCCGTCGGCGCCCGCGGCCAGCGCGGCGAGCACGTTCTCCTCGAACTTCGCGCCGAAGCCCTGGATATCGCGCAGCCGCTGCTCCTCCGCCGCATGCCGCAGCTCGTCGAGCGACTTGATCCCAAGCTCATCGAACAGCCTGCGCGCCCGCTTGGGACCGAGGCCGGGGATGCGCGTGACCTCGATCAACCCGGCGGGGAACTTGGCCTTCAGCTTCTCTGCCGCGGGAATCGCGCCCGTCTCGAGCAGTGCGTCGATCTTCTCAGCGATCGTCTTGCCGATCCCCGGCAGCTTCTCCACCGTCCCCGCACGCGACATCTCCTCGACGGATGCCGCCGAGTCCCGGATCGCCTTCGCGGCGTTGCGGTAGGCGAGCACGCGGTACACCACCGCGCCGTCGAGCTCGTAGAGGTCGCCGAGCTCGTCGAAGGCGTCTGCAATTTCGGCATTTCTCATCTTCAGAACTCCCTCATACCGGCCGTCTACTGTACGCGCCCGTGTCCGGTGCCTGGCTCGTCCTGCCGACGTACAACGAGGCCGAGAACATCGACCCCTTCGTCCGGGCGGTGCTCCCGCACCTCGCCTCCTCGGGGCTCGAGCACCACCTTCTCGTGGTGGACGACAACTCCCCTGACGGCACCGGCAAGATCGCCGATCGCCTCGCCGGTGAGCTCGAGCCTGTGGAGGTGCTGCACCGTCCCGCAAAGGAGGGGCTCGGCCGCGCCTACCTCGACGGCTTCCGCCGCGCGCTCGACTCCGGCGCCGACCTCGTGCTCGAGATGGACGCCGACTTCTCGCACGATCCCAAGGACGTGCCGCGCCTGATCGCCGCCGCCCAGGACGCGGATCTCGTGCTCGGCTCGCGCTACGTCCGCGGCGGCGGGGTGAGCGACTGGGGCCTCCTTCGCCGGATGCTGAGCCGCGGCGGGTGCTGGTACGCGCAGCACCTCCTGGGCCTGCCGGTGCGCGACCTCACGGGCGGCTTCAAGTGCTTCAACCGCCGAGTTCTCGAGGGGATCCACCTCGACACCGTCCACGCCGACGGCTACGGGTTCCAGATCGAGCTCACCTACTACGCGGTGAAGGCGGGCTTCTCCGTGGTGGAGGTGCCGATCACGTTCCGGGAGCGTCAAGTGGGAACATCCAAGATGAGTCCCCGCATTGCGATCGAGGCGGTTTGGAAGGTTCCGGCCCTCAGATTTCGCCGAGACGGCTAGACCCCGGGGTCACTATACTTTTTGTAGCGAACCCCTCCAACGACCCAGGAGTCCCCCGTGGCAGGCAACCTTCCAGACGTAACCGACAACAACTTCCAGGCCGAGGTGCTCGAGTCCGACAAGCCCGTGCTGGTCGACTTCTGGGCTCCTTGGTGCGGCCCCTGCCGCATCATCGCGCCGAGCCTCGAGGAGCTCAACGACGAGATCGACAACCTGCGCGTGGTCAAGCTGAACGTCGACGAGAACCAGCAGACCGCCGCGCAGTACAACGTCATGTCGATCCCCACGCTGATCGTCTTCAAGAACGGCGAGCCGGCGAAGACGATCATTGGGGCGATGCCCAAGAAGCGCCTCGAGCAAGAACTCGCTCCAGCGCTGGCCTAGCGCTTTTGTAGGGGGTAGGGAGTAGGAGTAGGAGGGTGGTCGTCCGCTGACGGCCGCCTTGCTTCGCACGTTTACAGAAGCAATAACGGGATGGCTCCCACGCGGCTTGCTGCTCCCTACTCCGTACTCCCCACTCCTGCCTTCGCCACCTCGATCGTCAGGGGTTTCCCCTCGATCTCGACTGGCGACCCGCTGCCCGAGTTGTAGGAAACATTCGTGGCGAGGGTTTCACCCGCCACGTAGTCCTCGTTCGCCCGCACCGCGTCGAGCAGCTCGACGTCGCCGCCCAGCGTCAGCGAGATGCGGTCCTCCACGTTGAGGCCGGCGGTCTTGCGTGCATTCTGGATCGCGTGGACCACCTCGCGTGCGAGGCCCTCGCGGCGCAGGTCGTCGTCGAGCTCGAGGTTGAGCGCCACGGCATGCGTGCCGGCGCGCTCCACCTGGTAGCCCTCGAGCGGCTGCAGGACGAGCTGCACGTCGTCCACCGTGAGGGGGTGGTCGTTGCCGTTCACGAGGAGGCCGACGCTGCCGCCCTCCCGCAGCGTCGTGGCCGCCCTCGACGCGTCCAGCGCCGCCACCGCCTCCGCCACCTTCGGCATGTCCTTGCCGAAGCGCGGGCCGAGCGTGCGGTAGTTCGGCTTGAGCTCCCAGCGGCCCAGCTCGTCCGCCTCGGACACGTAGCGCAGCGCCTTCACGTTCAGCTCGTCGAGCACCAGGCGCTCGTGCTCCTCGATCGCCTCTCGCTCACGCGGCGCGGCCACGATCACCGCCTCTCGCAGCGGCTGGCGCAGCTTGATCTTGCCGTGTGACCGCGCGCTGCGGCCAAGCTCCACGGCGTCGCGCACCACGGCCATGGCGCGCTCGAGCTCCTCGTCGCGCGGCGCGGGCTCCGGGTACTCGCACAGGTGCACGGACGGCTCGCTGCCGTCGAGGTTCTCGTAGATCTCGTCGGCCACGAACGGCACGAGCGGCGCGAGCGCGTGCGCGACGGTGAGGAGGCACTCGCGCAGCGTGGCCATCGCGCCGGGGTCGCCGTCCCAGAAGCGGCGCCGCGAGAGGCGCACGTACCAGTTCGAGAGGTCATCCACGAAGCCGGCGACCGCGCGGCCCGCACTCGTGGTGTCGTAGTCGTCGAGGCGCTCGCGCGCGGTGTCCACCGTCTCGCTCAACCGCGAGAGGATCCAGCGGTCGAGCTCAGTGCGCTCCCCGTCCGCGTCGCGCGCCACGCCGTTCACGTTCGCGTACAGCACGAAGAACGAGTACGTGTTCCAGAGCGTGTTGAGGAACAGCCGCACCCCCTCGCCCACCGCTTCCATCGAGAAGCGGTAGCCGTCCCACGGCTGCTTGGAGGTGAAGAGGTACCAGCGGAAGGCATCGGCGCCGAAGCGGTCGAGCACGTCCCAGGGCGACACCACGTTGCCGCGGCTCTTCGACATCTTCTGGCCCTCCTCGTCGAGGATCAGGCCAAGGCAGAGACACGTCTCGTATGACGAGCGCCCCCACAGGATCGTGGAGATCGCGAGCAGCGAGTAGAACCAGCCGCGCGTCTGGTCGATCGCCTCGCAGATGTAGTCCGCCGGGAAGCGCTGCTCGAAGGTGTCCTCGTTCTCGAACGGCGCGTGCCACTGCGCGAACGGCATCGAGCCCGAGTCGTACCAGGCGTCGATCACCTCGGGCACGCGGCGCATCTCGCCACCGCAGTCGGGGCAGGGGAAGACCACGTCGTCGATGTAGGGCTTGTGGAGGTCGTCCGGCACGTCCGCACCGAGGGTGCGCAGCTCCTCGATCGAGCCCACGCACACGTCGTGCTTCTCCTCGCAGCGCCACACCGGCAGCGGCGTG
This sequence comes from Thermoleophilaceae bacterium, assembly GCA_036378175.1. Taxonomy (GTDB): domain Bacteria; phylum Actinomycetota; class Thermoleophilia; order Solirubrobacterales; family Thermoleophilaceae; genus JAICJR01. The sequence continues at coordinate 56,120 of DASUWY010000034.1, read as the reverse complement.
CCCCAGTAGCGCTCGCGGGACAGCGCCCAATCCACCACGTTCTCGAGCCACTTGCCCATGCGCCCGTTCTTGATGTGCGGCGGGTACCAGTTCACCGCCTGGTTAGAGGCGAGCAGGTCGTCGCGCACCGCGGTGGTCCTGATGTACCAGCTCTGCTTCGCGTAGTAGATGAGCGGCGTGCCGCAGCGCCAGCAGTGCGGATAGGAGTGCTCGTAGTCCTCGGCGCGGAAGAGGCGGCCGTTCTCGCGCAGCGTCTCGATGATGTCCGGGTTCGCGTCGAACACGAAGCGGCCGGCGAACGGACCCATGCGCTCGTCGAAGGTGCCGTCCTCCTTCACGGGGTTCTGCACGGTCATGCCGTACTTCTCGCCGAGCCGGAAGTCGTCCTCGCCGAAGGCGAGCGCGGTGTGCACGATCCCCGTGCCGTCGTCGGTGGTCACGAAGTCGCCCTCGAGCACGGTGTGCGAGTGCGGGCCGAAGTCGGTGACGTAGTCGAACGGCGGCTCGTACGCGCTGCCCGCAAGCTCCGAGCCCTTCATCCGTGACTCGATCTCCACACCCTCCCCGAGCACCCGCTCGACGAGCGGCTCGGCAAGGATCAGCGTCTCGTCGCCCACCCGTGCGCGAACGTAGGTGACGTCCGGCGCCACGGCCAGCGCGGCGTTCGAGAGCAGCGTCCACGGCGTGGTGGTCCAGCCGAGGAACGACACGCCGGGCTCGTCCCTGAGCGGGAAGCGCACGTACACGGACGGGTCAACGCGATCCTCGTAGCCCTGCGCAACCTCGTGCGAGGAGAGCGCGGTGCCGCAGCGCGTGCAGTAGGGCACCACCTTGTAGCCCTGGTAGAGAAGGCCCTTCTTCCAGACCTCCTTGAGCGACCACCACACGGACTCGATGTACTCGTTCGCGTAGGTCACGTACGCGTCGTCGGTGTCCACCCAGAAGCCGATGCGCTCGGTGAGCTGCTCGAACTCGTTCACGTACTTGAGCACCGATTCGCGGCAGCGCTGGTTGAACTCCGCCACGCCGTAGCGCTCGATGTCCTCCTTCGACTGGATGCCGAGCTCGCGCTCCACCTCCAGCTCGACCGGCAGGCCGTGGGTGTCCCAGCCCGCCTTGCGGTGCACCTGGTGGCCGCGCATGGTCTTGTAGCGCGGAAACACGTCCTTGAACACGCGCGCGAGCACGTGGTGCGAGCCGGGCCGGCCGTTGGCCGTGGGCGGGCCCTCGTAGAACACGTACTCGGGGCAGCCCTCGCGCCGGCGGATGGACTCGTGGAAGATGTCGCGCTCGCGCCAGCGCTCGAGCACGCGCTGCTCGAGCTCGGGGAAGGACTGTCCGGCCTCGACCGGTTGGTAGGGGCTGCTCATTGCGAGCCCAGGATGATAGGTACGGGCGCTAGGCCGCCAGCTTGCGGCAGATCTCGGCGAGCGAGCGCTTCTCCGCGTCGTCGAGCGCCGCGAAGGTGCGCGCCACGCGTGCGGTGTGGTCCGGGAAGAGCTCCTCCACGAGCTCGACGCCCTCGGCGCTGATGCGCAGAAGCACCGCGCGCCGGTCACCCGCCACGCGCCGCCGCGCAACGAGCCCGCGCGCCTCGAGCGTGGAGCAGATCTCGCTGGTGCTCGCCTTGGTCCAGCCGAGCCGCCGCCGCAGCGTCCGCATCTCGAGCTCCCCGCCCGCCGTGGTCAGAACCACCAGCGCTGAAAATCCCGCGGCGGAGAGGCCGCGCCGCTCCAGGTCGGCCGCGAGCTGGCGCCGCACCGACGACTCCGCTCGCACAAGCGCCTCGAGCGCTCGATGAGCCAGAGCATCGCCGACGGAGAGCATCGCCGGGCGATGCTAGGACGCGCTCCGGTCAGATCGAGCCGGAACGCGTCAGGCGCCCGGCCCGAGCAACCGCTCGTACTCGTCCCGAACGACGAAGTAGCACTCGCAGGCGCACGACTCGAGCCTCGCCCTGTCCACGATCGACACGCGGCCCCGCGCGTAGTCGATCGTCTCCTGCCGCTGAAGCTCGCGGGCCACCTCGTTCACCGATGCGCGGCTCACGCCGAGCATCTGGCCGAGGAACTCCTGCGTGAGCAGGAACTCGTCCCTTCCCACCCGGTCGTGCGTCTGTAGCAGCCAGCGGCAGGCACGCTGCTCGACGCTGTGCACCCCGTTGCACGCCACGGCGCGAGCGATCATCGACATCAGCGCCTGCGTGTACCGGCGCAGCGCGGTCTGCAGCTCGGGCAGTTCGCCGCCCGTCACGATCTCGTCGAAGCGTGCGGCCGGCATCCGCAGCGCATCCCCGGGCACTTGGCAGAAGGCGTGGTGCGAGCTCGTGAGTGCGCCCTGCAGGAACACGGGCAGTCCGAGCATCCCCTCGTTGCCCACGGTCGCCACCTCCACCCCGCGCCCGTCCTCCATCTCCGAAACCATCGAGTACACGCCAGACGTGGGGAAGAGGACGTGGTCGATCGGCTCGTTCTGGCCGTAGATGGAGTCCCTGACCCCGAGGCTCACCGCTTCGAAGTCTGGGGCGATGGCGGCCAGCCCGCCGTCGAGGGACGCCAGCAGGCGGTTCTGCGCAAGCTGTGATGCGTCTGCCACAGCCGGCGGCTACCCGAACCGGATGAGGCGCAGCCGGAAAATTTCGACTCACATGTGCACTGCTGTGTTGAGCCGCACGCGGAACAGCTCGGCGGCTCCGGGTGCCGCACACAATGCCGCGAGGGCCGCGCCCAGCGACTCCGGCGGAAGCACGAAGTCCACGCAGCCCGTGGCGAGCGCGGCGCGCGGCATCGATGGGGCACTGGCCGAGGCCGGATCCTGTACGAGAACGCGCGCGCCGCACTGCTTCGCCGCCCGCACGCCCTCGGCACCGCCCGCCAGCCGTCCCGATAGGACCACGCAGATGAGCCGGGGTCCGAATGCGGCCGCGGCAGTGGTGAGCAGGCGATCGGCGAAAGGATGGCCCATCCGATCTCGGCCGCGCGTGGAGGTGGGCATCAGCTCGGTCTCCGTCAGCACTGTCTGGCGGTCCGGGGGCGTGACGAGCACGGCTCCGGGCCGGAGCCGGGTGGTTTCGCTCACGGACTCCACCGGCAGGTGGCTCGCCTTCGCGAGCAGGGCCGCCGCGAAGTCGTTCGACTGGCGTCTGTGAAGGTCGAACACCACCGCGGCGGGGAAGCTCGCCGGCAGATAGCCAAGGATCGTGCGAAACGCGGGTAGCGCTCCCTGCGAACCGACCACAGCAACCATGTCGAACGGAACGCAGCTATGTCGGGTACCCGACATAGCTCCAGAGTAGCCGCGCCACCCCACCGTGCAAGGTCGGATTCCGGACCGGGCCACCCCCGAGCATGAGGCGCACGGGGTCGAGGTCTCAATAGGACAAAGGCCCTAGGCCCTATGCCCTATGCCCTACGCGTGAGCGCGCGCAGGAGGCGCCGGAGCGAGCTCGGTGGCCCCGAGCTCCTCGGCCACCTCGAGCCCCCGCCCATCCACGATCGCCTTCATGTTCTCGGTCGCCTCCGTGGGACGCGATCCGAGCGACGGGATGGCGTGGCTGCCGGAGACCGGCATCGCCTCGCGGTACTCGTACACCCGCGCGGCCGAGCCGGTGTGGCGCACGGCGTAGACGAGCCGGCCAACCACGTCGAGCGTGGCGCCGCTGCCGCACACCACGAGCGCGGTTGGATCGAGTGCGCGCATGGCGCGCGACAGCCGCTCCTGGGCGAGCGTCATCGAGAGAAGGAGAACGCGGAAGCCGCCACGGCGGAGCGCCAGCTCGAGCGCCTGCACGTGCAGGGACTCGAGGTCGAGCCGCGGGCTCGAGTCGAACAGCAGGGCGCCTTCAGAACGCGTGGCCGCGGGCGTGACGCGCCGGGCGGCGTGCAGCCAGCCGGTGGCCCAGCGCAGCGCCAGCTCGAACTCCGCCTCGCGCCCCTCGCGCCCGGAAGCCATCTCGAGCGCCGGAAGCATCAGGTCCTCAACCGAGCGCTCGACGGAACGCACGGCAAGGCTCTCCTCCATCACGCGGTCGGCGAGCGTCTCGTCGAAGCGGTCGAAGGCCTCAACCAGCCGCGCCGCCGAGGTCGGGCCCTCGCCGCGCTGACGGGCCACCTCGATCGCCGAGGAGATGTTGTGCGTCTCGAGCAGCGCACGGCGCAGCGCCTCGAGCTCGGTGAGGTCGTACTGCCGGTGACCGCCGGACGTGCGCCGTGGCTTGGGATAGCCGAAGCGTCGTTCCCAGCTCCGTAGTGTGTTCGGGCTGACCCCGAGTAGCTCTGCAGCTGCGTTCGTGCGGATGCCGCTCATAGCTCCCGTCCTGGGACGTCGTCGCGGAAGGAGGGTTCGCAACGACTGCAGAGGTTTTCGCGGTTTTCTCGCATCTTGGCAACCCGTGAACTCGATCTTGCACGGGTTCGCGCCGTTTATCGGCACGGAAATTGCCTATCTCGGTACCCACCTGGGCCCCAATGGACAAAAGTGCGAGATTTCCTGCAGAAACGTGGCTCAGCTGAGCAGCGGCTCGATCGTCACGAGCGCACCTCGCGGCGGCCCGCAGGCGGCGATCCGCGCCTCGAGGCGGCTGTAGCCGGGGCGGCCGCGCTCGAGCTCGATCGGCAGGAGAACGACGTCCCGATCGCCGCTCGCCGCACGCGCGATTCGCAGTGCGAGCTCCTCGAGCCCGAGCGGGCTCGTCATCGCGGTGAAGAGCATTCTGCCGAGCAGCTCCGTCTCCGGCCCGAAGATCCGCTCGGCACCTTCGCTCACAGCGCTGATGCGCAAATCCTCTGTAGCGATCAGGAACGACATCCTTGAATCCGGCAGCGCGTCCCGGCCGGCGCTCAGCATCACGCCCATGCCGCAGTCGTTGCACACGCGCTCGAGGTCGGGTGGATTGAAACCGAGTTCGCGCTCCTCGCGGACGATTCCGCAGCGCGAGCAAAATCGAATGCGGTCGGTGAGCGCCGACCGAACCGAACCCAGGAATGGCCGGTCCGCAAGGGCCATGGTCATCATCTTTCGCGAGCTCCCAGTCTCAATGAACCGAAGACTCCGTTCTCCGGTTCGCTGATGAGAGCATGAAGGGGCAACCTGGCGCTTGGCGCGCCGCGCGATTGCACAGCTTCGCTTTCGTAAAGCTGTGCGGGTGAACGGCCCGGAACGGCCGCTGAACCGGGCTTTTGGCGCGGTTACCATGCTGTCGTGGCCCGGAGCCTGTGCGCCTGCTGCATTGCGCTCGTCGTTTTGACGGTCGGCTGCTCGCGTCACTCCGGTGCCGACCCTGCGCCCGCCGCCTGCACGGACGGAACCGCGGCGTCGCGCGTGGCCGCCATCCGGGCGGCGCTGCGGAGCGCGCCGTCGCCCGTGCGGCTCTCCGACGGCACGCGCATCTCCGACTGCCTTGCGCACGACGCCGACAGCGGAGACATCCAGAACGTCGGCCTGATGCTCCTCACCCTCACCCAGCGTCTGGCGGGCGGGAAGCAGGACCAGCGCTCGCTGCTCGAGCTGGGCTACGTGGTGGGCGCGGTGCATCGCGGCGTGGCGAATTCGCAGGTGGATGGCGAGATAGGACGGCGGATCGACCAGGAGATCACCGAGGCACAGACGCGCTCGGCAGCCTTCCGGCAGGGGGAGAGGGCCGGGCGGGCAAACGGATAGATAGCCTCTGGTCCATGAGCGAGCAGACGGTTGACAAAGAGCTTTGGGGCGGAGAGACGAGCAAGGCGGTTAAGAACTTCCCGGTGTCCGGCGAGCACGTGCCGGCGCCGATCCTGCACTGGCTCGGCCGCATAAAGGCCGCGGCTGCGCGGACCAACGCGGAGCTGGGCGAGCTGGACGCCGACATTGCCGAACGCGTCGCCACGGCCGGCGACGAGGTGGCGGAGGGCCGCCACGACGAGCAGTTCCCCATCGACGTCTTCCAGACCGGTTCGGGCACCTCGTCGAACATGAACGCGAACGAGGTGATCGCCAACCTCGCTGGCGAGGGCGTGCATCCCAACGACCACGTGAACATGGGGCAGTCCTCGAATGACGTGTTCCCGTCCGCCGTGCACCTGGCCGCGCTCGCTGAGTCGAAGGACAAGCTCCTGCCCGCGCTCGACAAGCTCGAGCGCTCCCTCTCAGGCAAGGCCGGCGAGTTCAAGGACCTCGTGAAGGCCGGCCGCACCCACCTGATGGATGCCGTCCCGGTCACGCTCGGCCAGGAGTTCGCCGGCTACGCAGCTCAGGTGCGGCTCGGAGGTGAGCGCGTGAACGCGGCTCTCGTCCACGTGGCCCAGATCCCGCTCGGCGGCACCGCCACGGGCACCGGGCTGAACACTCATCCCGAGTTCGCCGCGCGCGTGCGCGCGAAGCTCGCCGACGCCACGGGCGTGGAGGCCCAGCCTCCGGCCGATCCATTCGAGGCGCAGGCCAACCGCGACGCGCTCGTGGAGCTGTCGGGCGCTCTCAAGACCGTGGCCGTCTCCCTCACGAAGATCGCGCAGGACCTCGCGCTGATGGGCTCTGGCCCGCGCACGGGCCTCGCCGAGATCAGGCTTCCCGAGCTCCAGAAGGGCTCGTCGATCATGCCGGGCAAGGTCAACCCGGTGATCCCCGAGGTGGTGCTGCAGGTGGCGGCGCAGGTGATCGGCAACGACACCGCGATCACCATCGGCGGCATGCAGGGCCAATTCGAGCTGAACGTGCGCGTGCCGCTCATCGGTCGCAACCTGCTGCAGTCGATCAAGCTGCTCACGAGCGCCTCCACGCTGCTCGCCGAGAAGTGCGTGGACGGCATAGAGCCGAACGAGGAAGCTCTCACCGCGCACGGTGAGTCAACGCCTGCGATCGCCACCGCCCTCAACCCCTACATTGGCTACGACAAGGGCACCGAGATCGTGCAGGAGGCGGTGGCCACCAAGCGGACGATTCGCGAGGTGGCGCGTGAGAAGGGCGTGGATGATGAAACACTCGACAAGGCGCTCGACCTACGCGCGATGGCGCATCCGCACGAGTAGGGCGTAGGGCGTAGGGCGTACGTCAGCGCGAGGCGCGCTTCGCCCGGTACATCGACGCGTCGGCGTGGCGCATCAGCGCCTCGACCTCGGGTGCGTCCTCGGGCCAGATCGCGCGGCCGATGCTGGCGCCCACTTCGAGCTTCTCGCCGGCTACGACGAAGGGAGCCTCGAACGCGGCACTCACTCGCTCCGCGGCGGCTTCGATCTCGGCCACGCTGTCCACGTCCGGGAGCACGATCGCGAACTCGTCGCCTCCGAGGCGGGCAACGGTGTCCGTCGTGCGCACCGTGTCCAGCAGGCGCGAGGCCACCTGGCAGAGCAGCTCGTCGCCGACGGCGTGGCCGAGCTCGTCATTCACTGCCTTGAAGCCGTTGAGATCGACGAAGAAGAGGCCGAGCGGGGCATCGCTCTTGCGGGCGTGGCCGAGCGCGGCGTCGATCCGCTCGGAGAAGAAGGCGCGGTTGGCGAGGCCGGTCAGTCCGTCGTGGCGGGCCTGGTAGGTCACGCGGTCGATCAGCCGGCCGTTCTCGAGCGCACTTGCCGCGTGGGCGGCCACACCCGAGAGGCGGTCGAGAAGATCCTGCCGCGGGTCGAGCCGCTCGCGTCGTGAGTGCACGGCCACGGTGAGCATCCCAAGGAGGTGCCCGTGGGCCACGATCGGCACGGCTATGAGCGACAGCGCGGCGAAGCGCTGCAGCACGCGCCGGATGAAGCGGTCACCCGAGTCCTGGGCGAGGAAGATGGGGGTGGGCTCGGGATCCTCGGTGAGGTCCGCGAGCACCGGCGTGTCCGAAGGGCGGATGGTCAGTCCGGAGAGGTCGCCGTCCGCCACGGCGGCCTCGCCCGACGAGGCGCAGTAGTTCAGCTCCTGGGCCTCGTCGTCCCAGAGAAAGACGCTCACGCGATCGCAGTCCACCACCGCGGGCACCGCCTCGGCCAGCCGCACCGCCACCTCGTCGGTGGTGCCGGCCGCGGCCAGCGCCCGCGCGAGCTCGAGCAGCGCGCGCGCCTCGTTATGGCGGCGCTCGGCGTCGGCCAGGGCGGTGGCGCCGTCGAGAGCGCTCGCGGCGTAGCGCGCGTAGAGGTCCCAGAGCTGGTGCTCCTCGGGGAAGAACTGCCCGGCGTCCGACATCGCCACGAGCCGGCCGTAGTCGCGCTGGTGAGAGTTCACGTCGGCCACGAGCCAGGTGCTCGGAAGGTCGCTGGCGGGGGTGGAGAGCAGGCCGCCGGCGAGCACGCGCGCCTCGCTGTCGTCGAAGCCGCTGTGGTGGCAGCGCAGGCTCGCCTCGCCCGGCACGCGCACGGCGAGCAGGTAGCGCGGCGCGCGCACGGCGGTGGCGGCGCGCTCGGTCACGCGGTCGAGCACCGTGTCGAGGTCGCCGCCGGCGATCAACTCACCGGCGGTGGCATACACGCTCTCGAGGCTCTCGGTCATCGTCGCGAGCTGCGCCTCGAGCGCGGTCACGTGCTCAGCCGGGTTGGCGCGCAGGGCGGCAAGGTCCTTGTCCCAGGTGACGGTGTAGACGCAGTGCGAGTCCCCTCGCAGCATGCATTCGGACTCCTCGACCGAAGCGGCGGGAAGTCCGAACAGCACGGTGGTCTGCCCGAGGATGCCGGCGGTCCAGTTGCAGTGGTGGCGGCTGCGGGTGAAGCCGGCGCGCTCCCGTGCCCGCACCACGGCCCGGCCCGGCCCGACCTCCACGGCGTCCATCTCGGCGACGGTGGAGAACTTGCCCGCTGTGAGGGCGATCTTGTCGAGCACCGCCTCGGGTGAGCCGAAGGAGCGGAGCAGCGTGGCCACGGGCGTGCCCGCGTGCTGCGAGAGTGTCTGCTCGCCGATGCGGCGCGCGATCGATGGATCGCCTGTGAGATCCTCGGCGGCTTCGAACAGCGCGACCGCCTCCTCGTACGAGATCCAGTTGGACACGTCGTCGAGGTACTCCGGCGTCCGCGTTGATCCCGCGCCCTCGAGCAGCTCTGAAACAGCCTTCTCGCCGCCGTCCTTGCGGATGCGACGGATCAGCACACTGGGCATCGTGCACGCGAAGTGACGGCCCTCCCTGGCGTCCCCCATCATCAATCTGGGTTATCGGCAGGAGCGGCCCGAGGCTCCAGCGGTCTCAGATCGTCTTATCAGCCGTGCGCAAAACCGCGGATGCACGATCCGTACTCCTGACGGATGTTCGGGCGGCTGGATGTGGAGACGCTCTCCTGCCAACTGCACTGACGAGCGAAAGAAGGTCGCAATGGCAACCCCTGCAACCGGGAATGGCGACCGGACGAAGCGTGTGGTCGTAGAGCAGTTCGGCGGACCCGAGGTGCTCAAGGTGATCGAGGAGGCTTCTCCCCGGCCAAAGCCCGGCGAGGTGCGCGTGAAGGTGCTGGCGGCCGGCGTGTCGTTCACGGACGCGCAGATACGTGCCGGTACCTATCTGGGCGGCCCGAAGCCGCCGTTCACGCCCGGCTACGAGCTCGTGGGCGTGGTCGAGGAGCTCGGACCGGGCTGCACGAGCCTGCACGTGGGCGACCGCGTGGGCTCGCTGACGGTCTGGGGAGCCGACGCTGAGCGCGTTTGCGTGCCGGAGAAGTACGCGGTGCCCGTGCCCGAGGACGCCGATCCCGCCGAGATCGTGAGCCTGATCTTCCCGTACATGACGGCCTACCAGATGCTGCACCGCACGGCGAGGGTGCGTGCGGGCGAGACGGTTCTCGTGCACGGCGCGGCCGGCCGCGTGGGAACCGCGGCGCTTGAACTCGGATCCGCCGCCGGGCTCCGCTTGATCGGCACCGCCTCGGCTCAGGATCGCGAAGCGGTCGAGCGGCTCGGCGCGGTGTTCATCGACTACCGGAACGAGGACTTCCTGGCTCGGGTGCGTGAGCTCACCGGCGGCGAGGGGGTGGACGTGGTGCTGGACGGGATCGGCGGCAACGTGGCGCTGCGTTCCTTCCGTGCGTTGCGCAAGGGCAACTCCGTTACCGGCGATCCCGGCGGTCGTCTCGTGACGATGGGCGCCTACAACACGCTGGCGCAGGGTCGCAAGAGCATGCGGGCGTGGGCCGAATGGTGGCCCGCGATGGCGGCCACCTGGATCTGGGGCACGGTCTCGTCTCGCCGGCACGTCTCGGGCTACCGCGTCCAGATCCTGCGCATTCCGCACCAGGACTGGTTCGCTGAGGATTTCCGGGCGCTGCTCGAGCTCCTTCGCGAGGGCAAGATCCATCCCGTCGTGGCCGAGCGCCTGCCGCTCGAGGACGCGCGTCGCGCTCACGAGATGCTCGACAGCACGGCGGCAAAGGGAAAGCTGGTGCTCGTGCCGTAGCCGGCGAGGAGACTGCACAGTGGCTCGCTACCTGCCCATCGCGGAGCACGGTCTGATCGGGGATCTGCACACCGTCGCGCTCGTCGGCACCGACGGGACGGTCGACTGGTACTGCTGCCCGCGTTTCGACTCCCCGAGCGTGTTCGCGTCGATCCTCGACGCGAAGCGGGGCGGCCTGTTCCGCATCGCGCCCGCCTCCGGTGGCTGGACCTCGAAGCAGCTCTACCTCCCGGACACGAACGTGCTGATCACGCGCTTTCTCACGCCCGACGGCGTGGGGGAGGTGCAGGACTTCATGCCGCCGGCACGCGGGGCTGACGCCACGCACCGTCACCGTATGATCCGCCGCGTACTGGCCGTGCGGGGACGAATGCGCCTGGTGGTGGACGTCGCTCCAAGGTTCGACTACGCGCGCGCCGGCCACGAGGTTGCCCTCACTCCGCACGGCGCCGTATTCCGCTCCCACGGGCTGTCGCTCGCTCTTTCCACGGCCACCCCGCTCGAGGTCGTCGACGGCCGCGACGTCCGCGCCGAGGTTGAGCTCGGCGCGGGTGAGAGCGCGACGTTCGTTCTCGACAGCGCGCCTGCCGGCGATGGCCCGATTCCCTACTCGAACGCCGACGTGGAAGGTGAGTTCGACGCGACTGTGGCGTTCTGGCGCGCCTGGCTGCGTGGCTCGCATTACAACGGGCGCTGGCGCGAGATGGTGGATCGCTCGGCGCTCACGCTCAAGCTGCTCACGTACGCGCCCACCGGCGCGATCGTGGCGGCGCCCACCACCAGCCTGCCCGAGCAGCTCGGCGGCGAGCGCAACTGGGACTACCGCTACACATGGATGCGCGACGCCGCCTTCTCGCTCTACGCGCTGCTCAGGCTCGGGTTCACGGAGGAAGCCGGTGCGTTCATGACGTGGCTCGAGGGTCGCTTCCGCTATGCGGGCGACCGCGACTCGGGCCCGCTGCAGATCATGTACGGCATCGACGGGCGCGAGGAACTTCGCGAGGAGGAGCTCTCGCATCTGGAGGGATACATGGGCTCGGCGCCGGTGCGAATCGGCAACGGCGCGGCCACCCAGCTGCAGCTCGACATCTATGGCGAGGTGATGGACTCCGTTTACCTCTGCAACAAGTTCGGGCTGCCCATCTACCACGAGGGCTGGGTCGAGCTGACCCGCAACCTCGAATGGCTCATGGACCACTGGGACGAGCCGGACGAGGGGATCTGGGAGACGCGCGGCGGGCGCCGCGACTACACGTACTCGCGGCTCATGAGCTGGGTGGCTGTGGAGCGCGCGATCCGGGTGGCGCGACAGCGCGGCCTGCCCGCGGACCTTCCTCGATGGCTCTCGGTGAGGGACCGCATCTACAACCAGATCATGGAACGGGGGTGGCACGCCGGGCGCCGGGCGTTCGTGCAGCACTACGACACGGACGTGCTCGATGCCTCGCTGTTGCTCATGCCGCTGTGCAAGTTCATAGCGCCCACCGACCCGCGCTGGATGGCCACGCTCGACGCCATCAGCGAGGAGCTCGTGTCCGACAGCCTCGTGTACCGCTACAACGTGGACGCGTCGCCAGACGGCCTGGCCGGCGACGAGGCGACCTTCTCGCTCTGCTCCTTCTGGTGGGTGGAGGCGCTGGCCCGGGCGGGGCGGTTGGACGAAGCCCGGCTGGCGTTCGAGAAGATGCTCACCTACGCCAACCACGTCGGGCTCTACTCGGAGGAGATCGGCTCCACGGGAGAGCAGCTCGGCAACTTCCCGCAGGCGTTCACGCACCTGGCGCTGATCAGCGCCGCGTACAACCTCGATCGCGCGCTCGGCTGAGCACTAGTCCATGTTCACGGCGACGTACTTCGTCTCGAGGTATTCCTCGATGCCCTCGAAGCCGCCCTCGCGCCCCACGCCCGAGGCCTTCACGCCGCCGAACGGAGCCGCGGCGTTGGAGACCATGCCCTGGTTCAGGCCGACCATGCCGGTGTCGAGTCCCTCGATCACGCGGATGGCACGCTTGAAGTTGCTCGTGAAGACGTAGGCCACGAGGCCGTACTCCGTGTTGTTGGCCGCCTTGATCGCGTCCTCCTCGGACTCGAACGAGGTGACCGGCGCCACCGGGCCGAATATCTCCTCGGACAGCAGGCGCGCGTTCGGCGGCACGTCGCCGAGCACGGTGGGCTCGTAGAAGTAGCCGGCGCCGTCCACCTCCTGGCCTCCCACCACCACGGTCGCGCCCTTGCTCCGCGCGTCCTCCACGAGCTCCTCGACCTTGTCCACGGCGTCGCGGTTGATCAGCGGGCCGACCTTCACGTCCTCCTCGGTGCCGCGACCGATCTTGAGATTGCCCATCTTGTCGGCGAGCTTCTTGGCGAACTCCTCGGCCACCGGCTCGGCCACGTGGAAGCGGTTGGCCGCCGTGCAGGCCTCGCCGATGTTGCGCATCTTGGCGAGCAGCGCGCCCGTGACCGCGGCGTCGAGGTCCGCGTCCTCGAACACGAGGAACGGGGCGTTGCCGCCGAGCTCCATCGACACCTTGAGGATCTGCTCGGACGCCTGCTCGAGCAGCTTGCGCCCCACCTCGGTCGAGCCCGTGAACGACAGCTTGCGCGCCCGCGGGTCGCGGATCATCGGCTCCATCACCTTGCCGGACGAGGAGCTGGTGACCACGTTGAGCACGCCGCCGGGGAGCCCCGACTCCTCGAGGATCTGCGCGAGCGCGAGCATCGAGAGCGGCGTCTGGCTCGCCGGCTTCATCACCATCGTGCAGCCGGCGGCGATCGCCGGGCCGATCTTGCGCGTGCCCATTGCCATCGGGAAGTTCCAGGGCGTGATCAGGATGCACGGGCCAACGGGCTGGCGCATTGTGAGCACGCGGCCCACGCCGTTGCCGGCCATGTTGAACTGGCCGTGAATGCGCGTGGCCTCGCCGGAGAACCAGCGGAAGAACTCCGCGGCATAGGCGATCTCGGCCTTCGACTCGGCGATTGGCTTGCCCATCTCGAGCGTCATCAGTAGCGCGAGCTCATCCGCGCGCTCGGTGAGCTTCTCGAAGGCCTTGCGCAGGATCTCGCCGCGGTCGATGGGCGAGACCTTTCTCCACTCGTCCTGCACTTCCACGGCAGCGTCGAGCGCGCGCATCGCGTCCTCAGGAGTGGCGTCGGCCACCTCGCACAGCGCCTCGCCGGTGGCGGGATCCTCGACTGGAAGGGTGCGGCTCTCCGTCGCGTCGATCCACTCGCCGCCGATGTACAGGTGCTTCTCGACCTTGTCTACAACCGTCTGCTCTTGCGTCGCAATGCTCATGTCGCCACCGTTTCAGTACCGAGTTCCTCAGAGATCGCAACGTCGATCGAGTAGTCGATCGGCAGCACGATCAGCGTGGGTACGTCCATACCCAATGCCTGCTGCAACCGTTGCGGAAAGTCTTCGACCGACTCGCAGCGCCATGCCGGCATGCCGAAGGACTCGGCCATGCGCACGAAGTCGGGGTTCGTGAAGTCCACGCCGAAGTGGCGGCCGAACTTCTTGTCCTGCTTCCAGACGATCGAGCCGTACTGGCTGTTCTCCCAGATGATCGAGACGAACGGCGTCTTCAGCCGCATCGCCGTCTCGAGCTCCTGGGAGTTCATCAAGAAGCCGCCGTCGCCGTTCACTGCCACGACCTTGCGGTCGGGATGCACGAGCTTCGCTGCGATCGCGGCTGGGATCGCAAAGCCCATGCCGGCGAGGCCGTTCGCGATCAGCACCGTGTTCGGCTCGTAGGCGGGGAACATGCGCCCGATCCACAGCTTGTGGAGGCCGACGTCCGAGATCAGGATGTCCTCCGCGCCGAGCGCCCTGCGGATCTCATAGAGCGCGCGCGGCGGCTGCACCGGGAACTGCGGATCGTCCTTTGCGGCTTCGAAGCGGCCGCGCACGAGGTCGCGCAGCCGCTGCGACCCGCCGGAGTGCGGCACGTGCCGGCACTCCTCGGCCAGCCTGGCGAGGATGTGGTAGATGTCGCCGATCAGCTCGACCTCGGGCATGAAGTACTCGTCGATCTCCGCCGCCAGCGAGTCGATGCAGATGATCTTCTTGTCCTTCCTCGGGTTCCAGTGCTCGGGCGAGTGCTCCACGAGGTCGTAACCCATCGCGATGACCACGTCGGCTTCGTCGAAGCCCGCCATCGAGTAGTCGCCCGACTGGAGGCCCACCGAGCCCAGCCCGCGCGGGTCGTCCGGGCTGAGCAACCCCTTGCCCATGAACGTCTCCGCGGCTGGGATGCCGGTGGCGCGCACGAACTCGCGCAGTGCCGGCGCGGCGTTCGCGCGGATCACGCCGTTGCCCGCCAGCGCCACCGGGTTGAGCGCGCCGCGGATGATGTCGGCCGCCTTGAGCAGCTCGCGAGCGCTCGGCTCCGGCTGCACGGGCTTGCGTCGCGGCAGCGGCTCGGCGTCGATCTGCGCCGCCATCACGTCCTCGGGAAGCTCGATGTGCGTGGCTCCCGGCTTCTCGGACTCCGCCACCTTGAACGCCTTGCGGACGACCTCCGGGATGATCGCCGGGTCCGAAAGGCGCGCGTTCCACTTCGTGATCGGCGCGAATACCTGCGGCACGTCGATGTACTGGTGCGACTCCTTGTGCATGCGCTCGAGGTCGCCCTGCCCGGTGAGCGCCACGAGCGGGGCGCGGTCGAGGAACGCGTCCGCCACCGCCGTGGTGAGGTTCATCGCACCGGGGCCCAGTGTTCCCAGGCATACTCCGGCGCGGCCGGTGAGCCTTCCGTACACGTCCGCGATGTAGGCACCGCCCTGTTCGTGTCGAACAGGTACGAATTCGATGGAAGAGTCGGCGAGCGACTCGTTCAGGTCCAGCGTCTCCTCGCCGGGAATGCCGAATACGTGCTCGACGCCCTCGGCCTCGAGGCACTCCACGAACACGTCAGATGCCTTCCGGGAAGCCACGGAATTTGACTCTAACAACGCGGCGCGGTTCGTCCCCAAAGGCCGCGACTCTTCGGGCTGAAGGTTGTTGGTTCAGCTGCCGACTACTTTGTTGACGCTCCCTCCATGCGACGTCTAGCTCCCACACTCACGCTCATCGCGGCGCTTGCGCTGCCCGGCGCCGCGGGCGCCGCCGTGCGTCAGATCATCCGTGGCGCCGGCTTCGGCCACGGCATCGGCATGAGCCAGTACGGCGCGTACGGCTTCGCGAAGCACGGCTACGACTACAAGCAGATCCTCGCCCACTACTACCAGGGCACCGACCTCTCGAAGGCGGGGCAGTCCGACATCCGCGTGCTGCTGCAGACGGGCAGCCGCACCGCCACGTTCAGCGGAGCCACCGACGGCGGCGGCCACAAGCTCAACCCCGCGAAGACCTACCGCGTGAAGCTCACCGGGCTCACCCGCGTGATCCTCTACGACCCGAAGGGCAAGCGGCTCGGCCACTTCGACCAGCCGCTCGACATCACCAGCTCGGCCATGCCGCTGCGCCTGGGCGGCCGCGCCATCAACGGCGTGTACGCCGGTCACTACCACGGCGCGCTCGAGTTCCGGCCGAGCCCGTTCAGCGGCCTTGCCGTCGTGAACGTGGTGAATCTCGACGACTACGTGAAGGGCGTCGTGCCAGGCGAGATGCCGTCGTCGTGGGCGCCCGCGGCGCTCGAGGCGCAGGCAGTGGCGGCGCGCAGCTATGCGCTCGCAACCGACGCCGGCGGCCCGGTGTTCGACCAGTACCCGGACACGCGCTCGCAGGTGTACAAGGGCGCCGACGGCGAGGTGGCGAGCACCAACGCGGCCGTCGATGCGACCGCGGGCCAGGTGCTCCGTTACAACGGCCAGATCGCCGCCACCTACTTCTTCTCCACCTCGGGTGGCCGTACGGAGGACATCCAGAACGTCTTCTATGGCGCCCAGCCGGAGCCCTACCTCGTGGGCGTGAACGACCCGTACGACAACATCTCGCCGAAGCACCGCTGGCAGATCCGGCTGACCACCGCTCAGCTCCAGCGCCGGCTCGGATCGTGGGTGCGCGGCAAGCTGCGCGGCATCAAGGTGCTCAAGCGCGGCGTGTCTCCGCGGATCGTGTGGGCGGCGGTGGTGGGTTCGCGCGGCAGCAAGACGGTGCGCGGCACCGATCTGCGCACGCGCCTCGGCCTCGACGACACATGGGCGTCCTTCAACCGCTTCTCCACCAAGCAGAAGCCGAGCGTTCCGCCCACGCCTCCCACGCCTGGCGGCGGGGTGAAGGCGAGCAGCACCGAGCTCTCGAGCCCCAACTTCTTCGCCAGGCCCAAGCCGGGCAAGCCTGGGAAGCCCGGCAAGCCGGCGCGCCTCTACGGCTCCCTCTGGCCCGCGCCGAAGAGCGCCGTGGCGAAGATTCAGAGGAAGGGCCGCGACGGCCGCTGGCACACCGTCGGCCGCACCCGCCTGAGCAGGCGCGGCTATTACAACGTCGCGGTGAAGGGCAAGGGCCTGTTCCGCGTGGTGGTGGGACAGCTCGACGGTCCCGCGGTCAGCGTCCGCTAGGGCGTGAACTTCACGGTGATCACGTCACCGTCCTGCATCTTGTAGTCGCGCCCTTCGAGGCGGAGCGTTCCTCTCTCTCGCGCGCCGGCATAGCCCCCAGCGTCCACCAGCTGGTTCCACGGCACCACCTCCGCGCGCACGAAGCCGCGCTGGATGTCCGTGTGAATCTCGCCCGCGGCGCCCCAGGCTGTGGTGCCGCGCTCTATGGCGTGGGCGCGTGCCTCCTTCGCCTCGCCGGCGGTGAAGAACTGGATCAGGTCGAGCAGCGCGAACGCCTCGTGCACCACCAGGTCGAGCCCGGACTCCGGCACGCCGAGGTCGTCACGCATCGCCGAAGCCTCGTCGTCGTCCAGCTCTGACAGCTCCGCCTCGATGCGCGCGCTCACGGCCACGGCGCGGGCTCCCGCTCGCTCGGCGTACCGCGCGATCTCCGGCGGCACCTCCGTCTCGCCCTCGCCCACGTTCGCCAGGTAGAGCACCGGCTTCGCGGTGAGCGGCTGGAGGTTGCGCATGGCCTCTGGAGCGTCTGCGGGCGGGGGAACGGTGCGGGCCGGGCGACCCTGTCGAAGCGCCTCGATCACCTGCTTCAGCCACTCGTTCTCCGCAACCGCTGCGCGCTCGCCCGACTTCGCCTGGCGCGACACCCGCTCGAGCCGCCGCTCGGCCTGCTCGAGGTCGGCGTAGAGGAGCTCGGTCTCGATCGTGTCGATGTCCGCTGGCGGGTCCACGCGGCCCTCGGGGTGCACCACGTTCGGGTCCTCGTGCGCGCGCACCACGTGCACGATGGCGTCCGTCTCGCGGATGTTCGCGAGAAACTGGTTGCCGAGCCCCTCGCCCTGGTGAGCGCCGCGCACGAGCCCCGCGATGTCGTGGAAGGCGATCGTCTCGTAGGTGATCGGCGTGGAGCCGAGCGTTTCGGCCACGGCGTCCAGCCGCTGGTCGCGCACGGGCACCACGGCTACGTTCGGCTCGACGGTGGTGAACGGGTAGTTGGCGGCGTCGGCCCCCGCCTTGGTGAGCGCGTTGAAGAGCGACGACTTGCCGGCGTTCGGCAGTCCCACGATGCCGATCCTCATGACGCGAGCTCCCCGATCGCCGCGCCCAGTCCAGCGCCCGCGATCACGTCGGACGGGTAGTGCAGGCCGAGGTAGAGCCGCGACAGCACGAGTCCCACGGCGGTGGCGTACAGCGGCGGGGCGGGAAGCGTGTGCGAGAGCATGCGCGCGCCCGCAAACGAGGTTGCGGCATGCGCCGACGGATACGACAGCCCCGAGAGCGTGCCGGCGAGGGGCGGCAGGCCTTCCAGACGCGGCCGGCGGCGGCGCACCGCCGCCTTGATCAGCTGGTTGCACGCGTAGGTGGCGAAGATCGTCTTCGCGGCGCGTGTGTACGCCGGGCGGTTCTCCGGATCGAGGGCCGCGCCGGCCGCGCACAGCGCCATCCAGAGCATTGCCTGCTCGCCCAGCCTGGAGAAGGCGGCGACGGCGCGTTCGCGCGCGGAAGTGTGGCCGCGCGTGCGGAAGGCGCGCAGAACCGCCACGTCGAGCTCGCCGAGCATGGCGCAGCGCGCTTCTAGAAGCCGACCCTGTGCTTCTCGGTGTCGAGCCGCACGTACACGACCTGCGCGAGGTGGAGCGACAGCTCCGAGTCCTCGGTCTTCAGCTCGTGCCAGCCGGCATCCGCACCGGCGCCGTTCAGCGCCTGCCGCAGGTCCTCGTACGCCGACTCCTGCATGCGCACGGACAGCACCTGTCCGCCGGAGAAGCCGATGTCCACTCGCGTGGCCTTGGATGTGTTGTTCTCGTCTGCCATCAGTGCGCGGGCTCCACGAGCTCGGTGAGTACCCCGCCGGTGGCCTTTGGATGCAGGAAGGCCACACGACTGCCGCGGATGCCGGTGCGGGGCTCCTTGTCGATGAGGTCGAGCCCCGCAGCCTTCACCTGCTCGAGCGTGGAGTCTATGTCGTCGGTCTGGTAGGCCACGTGGTGGAGGCCGGGGCCGTTGCGCTCGAGGAATTTCGCGATCCCGCTGTCGCCGGACAGCGGCTTGAGCAGTTCCACATGGCCGTCGCCGACCTCGAGCAGCACGGCGTCGACGTCGAATGCCTCGATCGTCTCGCGATGCTGCTCGCGCATGCCGAAGCTCTCGCTGTAGAGCTTGATTGCGCTGTCGAGGTCCTCCACGACGACGCCGATGTGGTCGATCCGCCCGAACACGGGCGCGCAGTCTAGTGAGTCTGCTCTGGCGGTTCGTAGCGGTGAGGCTTGGGAGCCTCGGGCTCCTTGCGCTCGGCCGCAGCCACGGGCGCGGCCACTCCGGCGCCGGCGCCGCTGGACGCCTCGGCCGCCATCTCGGCGCGCGCCACCCTGGTGCGGTAGCCGGCCATGATGCGCTCGATGTCGGCGCGCTCGAGCACCTCCTTGTGCAGAAGCGTGGCCGCGAACTCGTCGAGCAGCTCGCGGTGCTCGAGGATCATCGACTGGGCGCGGCGGTAGGCGAGGTCCGTGAGGTGCTGCTGCTCGTCATCGAGGCTGCGCCGCGTGGCGTCGGACATCGAGAAGTCGTCGAGCGGCAGGCGGCGCGACATCAGCTCGGTGCCCATGCCGTACTCCGCCACCATGGCCCGGCTGATCTCGTACACGCGCTTGAGATCGTCGGATGCCCCGGTGGTGATCGCGCCGAACACCACGTGCTCCGCCACGCGGCCCCCGAGCAGCACCACCAGGTGGTCGAGCAGCTCGTCCTTCGACTTCAGGTAGCGGTCCTCCTCGGGCAGGTTGAGCGTGTAGCCGAGGGCGCGGCCGCGCGGGATGATCGAGATCTTGTGGACCTTCTCCACGGAGGGAAGGAGCTCCGAGCAGAGCGCGTGGCCGGCCTCGTGGTAGGCCACCACCTTCTTCTCGTGGTCGTTGATCACGCGGCGCGACTGCATGCCGGCCACCACGCGCTCGAGCGCCGCCTCGAAGTCCTCCATGAGGATCACGTCGCGGTGCTGGCGGCCGGCGAAGATCGCGGCCTCGTTGCAGATGTTCGCGAGGTCGGCGCCGGTGAGACCGCTCGTCTGGCGCGCCACCAGTTCGAGGTCCACCTCCTTCAGCGGCTTGTTCCGCGAGTGGACCTTGAGGATCTCGGTGCGGCCGTTCAGGTCCGGCGGCGGGACGAAGATCTGCCGGTCGAAGCGGCCGGGACGAAGCAGCGCCGGATCGAGCTTCTCCAGCAGGTTGGACGCGGCGATCACCACGAGCTCCTCCGAGCCACCGAAGCCGTCCATCTCCACGAGCAGCTGGTTGAGCGTCTGGTCCTTCTCGCCCGAGATGTCGTTGCCGCGCGTGGCGCCCACGGCGTCCAGCTCGTCGATGAACACGATCGCGGGCCTGGCCTTGCGCGCCTCACGGAAGAGGCGCCGGATGCGGGCTGCGCCGAGGCCGGCGAACATCTCCACGAACGAGGAGGCGGACTGGGCGAAGAACTTCGCCTTCGACTCGTTCGCCACCGCCTTGGCGAGCAGGGTCTTGCCGGTGCCGGGCGGGCCGTGGAGCAGGATGCCCCTCGGCACCTTCGCGCCAAGGCGGCGGAAGCGCTTGGGGTCGCGCAGGAACTCCACCACCTCGCGGAGCTCTTCCTTTGCCTCCTCGGCGCCCGCCACGTCGTCCCACCTGATCGCCTCGGACGACTCGGGAGTGATCCGCTGCGGCTTCGTGCGCGGCATGTAGCGCAGCGTGGCCCCGATCAGGACCACGATCAGGCCCATGAAGATGATGGGCAGCCACGTGAGCGCCCAGTTCTCGAAGCCGGATAGGAAGCTGGCGAGGACGGGCGTCATCCGGACGAGTAATCGGCTGGTTGGCCCCAAATCATTACTCCACAACCTCCAATCGGGGGTTGGGCCGATGCCTGCGGCCCACCTTGGAGCATTCTCGCCCGTCCACGAGCACTATGTCAGCGGTGAAATCATTCTGTCCTCGCAGGAGCGAGGAGCCCACGCCGTAGGCATCCACGGGCACGTCCTCGGCCTCGAACCTGCGGATCCGATCCGCGTCGAACCCGCCTGACACGACAATTTTCACCCGTTGGTGGCCCGCGGCGTCAAGCCCCTCGCGGACGCGGTGGACGAGCACCTCGTTCACCCCGGTTGGCCGGAAGTCGCCCATCTCGTGCCAGAGCGCCCGGTCCACGAGCCGCTCGGAGGTGTCGAGCCGGACGCCCCAGAGGTCATCGCCCAGGGCCTCGGCCACGTCGAGGGCGGTGCGCACCGAGTCGTTCTCGAAGTCCACGAGCACGGTCACGTTCATCTCGTGGGCGTAGCGCCGCGCGAACGCCTTCGCCGCCTCCACGGTGCTGCCGTTGTACGCCGCGATCAGCGCGTGCGGCACCGTGCCGATCCCGCGGCCGCCCCACCACGATGCCTGCGCGTCCGTGGACACGCCGATCGCACCGGCCACGTGCGCGGCCCAGCCGTCACCGGTCTGCACGAGCCAGTGGTCGTGCCTCGCCGGGAAGAAGAGGATCTCCTTGCCGCGCGCCGCCTCCACCACCTCGTGCACGTTCTTCATCACCAGCGTGCGCCGGGCCATGCAGCCGAGGTAGACCGTCTCGAGGTGCGCGAAGAGCGAGTAGTCGCCCTCGATCGTCATCACGGTCTCGTGCGGCGCGATCTCGTCGCCCTCGTGCAGCGCGCGGACGGTCAGCTCGTTCCAGCCATCCACCCAGCCGCCGGCCGTGTGGCGGCCCGCGCACTGCTTGAGCACCGCGATCGCCTCGTCCACGCCGCCCAGCACGGACTCCTGCTTCTGGAACACCTGCATCACCACCTGCGGATGCCGGTCCTCCTCCTCGAGCAGCTCCTTGGAGAAGTTGAAGTACGCGTCTGAGTAGTAGCCCTCCCGGATGCGCTCGACGGGGAGGCGGAACACCGATGGGTCGAGCCGCTGCCGCTCGGCACGAGTTGCCATGCGGGGGATGTTAAGAGGCCTGGGCGGGCGCCCCCGCAGGCGACGGAGCGGGCGGCGCGCTGGGCGCGGCGGCGGGCGTGGCCAGCCACTCGATCTCGAACGGGCTCGATGAGCAGGAGCGCGGGGGCGTGACCATCTCCGTGGCCTCTAGCCGCGGCAGTGCCGGGGTGAGGTGGAATTGCCAGCGCGACGAGAGCGGCAGCGCGCGGGTGTGGCCCGGCCTCCCGCAGACGATCTCTCCGTAGCGCGGAAATGCCGCGGTCCAGATCGTGCGGCTCTTCTGGCGCACCACCGCCATGAGCGCGCCGCTCGAAGACGAACGGGCGAAGCTGAGGTGGCATCTGTGTGCGAGGCAGGCGCGATAGAAGAGCCACCTGCGGTCGAGCTCGGTGTGCAGCGGATAGATCGTGCCGTCGCCCGTGGTCACGTAGCCCGTGGCGCGCCAGTAACCGTTCAGGTGGCTGCGATGAAGGGGGCGAAGGGGTGGGCTGTGAACCGCGCGGTTCGTCTCGGGCGCAGGTGCCCTGTAGCTGAGCTGGTAGTGATGGCCGGTGCGTGACTGCTTCAGCTCCACCGCGATCACGGCGACGCAGGCGAGCACGCCCGCGATGAGGGCAGCAACGGGTAGGCGGGCGCCATGCATCACGCGTGCGGGCAGGTGAGGATCGCCCGTCGCTGGCTGCCGGGATAGCTGTTGCGGGCCAGCGCTCGCACGCCCGCTCCGAGCCGGCGGAGGTCGGCCAGGTAATCCGGAGCGTCTGCGCTCGAGGCAGCCGATGCCGCGTATCCCGCGGCGTTGCGGATACTCGCCAGCGCCGCGATCTGTTGGGGATTTGCGCCTATGACACGCGCGCAGAGCCCGCGAAGGCCACGGCGCCGCAGCTCATGGACGGAGGCGCGCGACGTGGTGACCTCGTTCGCCGCCACGCGGTGAAGGCGGCTCAGGGCGTCTACCACACAGGGCCGGCCGCCGGCGCCCTGCTGGTCACACCCCTGGAGCCTCCCGGTCAAGCCGGTGAGGAGGTCATACACCCCGACGGTGCCTTGACAGTCCTTCTGAATCGCGGCAAGGAGCGCCGTCGAGGGGACGCTGAGTGAGGTGCAGATCGCGTTCATGCGGTCCACCCGCGCACGCGGGTCGTGTACGCGCGCGGCAGCGTCCAGTCCGGACATCGCCGCGACGAGGTGGTCGAACTCCGCCCTCGTGAGCCTCCCCTGGGGCCCCAACGCGACGGATGCGGTGGGACGGGCCGCGGTCACGCGCGTCTCACTCGAGGATCCGCAGCCGGTCAGCGCGACCGCAGCCGAGGCAACTACGAGGAGGATCGGGAGGCCTGGCACTCCGTGCCCCATCGGTCATTGCGGCGGAACCCTTGAGCGATCGGGGAGTCATGCGGCGAACAGCCCACCGGCCGAATCCGCGTTCTGGATCCGGCCGGTGGCTGTCGCGGGAGCTCAGGAGCCGCGCGGCTGCGGCTTCAGCCGGAGCGTGATGTAGGCGGCTCCGGCGAACGTGATGCCGAGCGCGAGCGCGGCCAGCACGGTGGGGAGCGTGGTGTCGCTGCCGGCGACCTTCACGGTGCGAACCACGGTGGTGTTCGGCGCCGGTGCCGGCGGGTAGGCGTTTTCCTGGTGTAGCGCCACGCCCGGGTCGATTTGCGGCATTGCGCCCGCCGCGGCGGGCAGGGCGAGCAGCGCGACGACACAGGCGATGAGGGTGCAGCGGCGGATGCTTCTCACGGTGGCCTCCTGGGGCTGGTTGTCGCAGTCGACCGTAAGTGCGCGCCGCCATCCGGGGATCGGGAGATCTCCCCAGATTTCGGCGTGTGGCCTACCCGTCTTGTCCGGCGAGCCCGAGCCGCACAGCCTTCACGCTCGCCTCCGCGCGCGTGCGCGCGCCTAGCTTGCGCAGGATGGCCGACACGTGGTGGTCCACCGTCTTCTCCGAGAGAAAGAGCCGCGCCGCGATGTCCGCGTTGCGCAGTCCCTCCGCCACGAGCCCCAGCACCTCGAGCTCCCGCGGCGTCAGGTTCGCCTCGTTGGCGCGCGTGGCGCGGCGAGGGCCGCGTGGAAGGCCGCGCGCGCCGAGTTCCCGCAGGCGGCGGGTGACGATTGCGGCGGCGGGGTGCGCGCCCAGGCGCTGCAGCCCGTCCAGCGCCTGGCGCAGCGCGGCTTCGTCGCCGGAGCTCACCAGCGCCAGCGCCGCCTCGTATGCGCAGCCCAGCTCCCGCCACTCGTGCGCGGCGGCCACAGGGTGGCCCTCCAGCTCGAGCGCATACGGCCGCGCCCGCTCGGGCACGGCGGCCTCGTAAGGGATCCCGATCCGCCGGCACCAGCACGCGAGCTCGCCGATCTCCCACGCGGCGTTTCTCGTAAGCGCCAGGTCGAGCGCGGCGCGAAGCTCCGCCGCCGCCTCCTCACCACGACCCTCGAGCCAGGCCGTCTCGGCGATGGCGGCCACCACGGGCTCGATCTGCTGGAGCTCGCCGGTGGGCCTCGCGATGTGCAGCGCCTCGTGGAGTGCGGCCCGCGCATCGGAGTCTCCCCGGCGGGCGCGCACCAGCCCGAGCACCGCCAGCGAGAGTCCCTGGGCGACCTTCGAATGGCGAGGGTCGTCGATCACGGCGGTGGCCGTGGCCTCGGCGGCCGGCCAGTCGCCGCGGGAGAGCTCCAGGCTCGCGCGGCACGCGAGGAGGGAGAGCCACCAGTAGCCGAGCCCGCGCTCGTCGCAGTATTCGAGCCCGGGGGCGAGATAGCGCTCCACGTCCTCGAGCCGCCGCTCCCGGATGGAGTCCCAGACGAGGTTCACGAACGCCCGCCCGGCGTCATCGTCCAGCCCGAGCTCACGCGCCATGGCGAGGGCGCGCTCGAGCTTCTCACGGCCAGCCGGCATGCCCTCCAGGAACTCCGCTGTGCCGATCGTGGTGAGTGCGTACACGATGGTCTCGACCCGGTCAAAGCGCTCGGCAAGCTCCAGCGAGCGCTCGCCCCAGGCGATGGCGCCCGCGTTGTCGGCCCAGTTCTGGCGGCGCTGGGCCATCTTCCCGTACGCCCGCGCAAGCTCCGGCGAGGGCTCGAGCTGCTCGAGGAGCGCGATCGCGTCGCGGCACGCGGCCTCCGCCTCATTTGCTCGGCCCGCGAACCCGAGGAGGCGCGCCAGCGCCCGTAACGCATCCCCAAGCCGCAGCGTGTCGCCGAGCTCGCGCCTGTACGCGAGTGCCTGCTCCTGAGCGGCCAGCGCCTCCTCCAGCTGGGCGCTGAGGTAGTACTCGTGCGAGGCGCGCTCCAGGAGGTCCGCGCGCGTATCGAACGGCTCGCCCTCGGCAAAGCGGAGCGCCCGTGCGTACTGGGCGGCGGCCTCGCGGTGCGCTCCAAGCGACGCCGCGCGCGCGGCCGCGGCTGGGGCGAAGCGGAGCACCGCCGGCCCGTCCGCCGCCGCCTCGGCATGGTGTGCGAGGCGCGCGAGGTCCGGCGCCCCCGCGGGCGGTGAGGCCAGCGCCTCGAGCGCCTGGCGGTGAAGGTCAAGCGCGCGCGTGGGGGTGAGCGATTGCTCCACGGCGAGCCTGGCGAGCTCGTGCCGGAATGCCACCCCGGCGCCGCTGCCGGTGAGCATTCCGGACGCGAGGCAGTCGTCCACTCGATCCACGCTCTCCGGAGCGATGCGCTCGAGCAGCCACAGCTCCGCCCTGGGCGGCACCACCGCCACGGCCTCCATGAGAGCGCGCGCCTGCGGGTCGAGCCGCGCGGCACGCGCCAGCACCGCGTCACGGACTGTGGCCGGTACACGGCCATCGCCCGTGGCCAGCACCTCGGTGACGTAGAACGGATTGCCGCCGGTCCTCCGGTGCAGATCTTCGGCATCCATCCCGTATGGCTTCGCGACGCTCGCCACCGCGGCCGCCGACAGCGGCTGCACACTGACGCGTTCCACCGCCGGGCTTGTGGCGAGCTCACCGAGCACGATGCGCAGCGGGTGAATGCGGTCGAGCTCGTCGTCGCGGAAGCTCGCGACCACCAGCGTGGGCACCGTCTCCACGCGCCGTGCGAGCAGCCGCAGTGCGTCGAGCGTGGCCTCGTCCGCCCAGTGAAGGTCCTCGAGCACCAGCACGCTGCCGCGCCGGTCGCCGATCTCGGCGAGCAGCGCGGACACCAGCTCATGCGGCTTGGTGTGGCCGGCCACGAGCGCCTCCAGCTCGCCCCCCACGCTCTCCGCTATTTGGACGAACGGCCCGAGGGGGCGCGGCGTGAACAGGGCGTCACACGCGCCCGCGAACACCCGCACGGACTGCCCGTCGCAGAACGCGCGCAAGAGAGACGTCTTTCCCACGCCCGCCTCGCCTCCCACTAGCACCATCCGCCCGCTGCCGCTCGCCACCGCGCCGGCCAGAGCTTCCTCGAGAGCCGCCAGCTGAGCGCCGCGCTCGAGCAGGGTGGCCGACTGCCGCTGGGGAACTGGGCGCGCCATCAGTGACCAATCTCATCCTCCACCGCTTGCCGCGGCGACGCAACGGTGGAGAGGATGGGGGCGATGGCGACCAAGGAGGCTGCATGTCCGAAAAGGTGCTGATCAATCTCTCCACGGGCCTGGAGGACGCGGAACGCGTGACGGTGGCGTTCCTCGTGGCGGGCGCCGCGCTCGGGCGCGGCAAGACGGTGGCGATGTGGCTTACGAAGGAGGCTGTCCGCCTCGCACTCCCGGGCCACGCGGAAGGCGTTGCGTGCGATGGCTGTCCGCCGCTTCCGAGGCTCTTCGAGCAGTTTGCTCAGGGAGGCGGCGAGCTGCTTGCGTGTCCGATCTGCGTGACGGCGCGCAGGCTCGACGAGGGCAGCTTCGTGGCGAACGCAAAGATCGCGGGGGCAACGCCGATGCTGGAGTGGCTCGGCGACGAGCCGGCAACCGTCTTCAGCTACTGAGGAGCGGCCTCCACGCGCAGGATCTCGTCGAGCGCCGCACGGCCCACCTCGAGCTGTTCGGCGGTCGGCTCGCGGGTGCCCACGAGCCTCTGGATCTCGTAACCGGGGCGCTTGAGCGCGCGCGCCAGCTTCGTGCCCGAGTGTCGCTCGGACCAGGCGAAGATCTCAACCGCCACGGCCATCCCGCCGAGCGCCGCCGCGGCGTCGGCCGCCGAGCCGCGCATCCCGGCGCGGCGGGCCGCCACGTTCCCGATCGTGGTTGCCGCGATCAGCGGCGCCACGAGGTTCGATCCGCAGCGATCGTGCTCCTTGGTCGCATCGGCCGCCTCTGCCCCCTGCTCGTAGGCTCCGATGGCCTTGTGCTCCACGCCGTGGTAGGCCGCGATGTCGCCGCCGCGCAGCACGAGCAGCGCCGGCGCCAGCCCGACGAGCGACACGGCCACCTCGCGGCCGAGCGTGCGCTCGCCGCCGCGGCGGATCGCCTGCGACAGCGTGGCTGCCAGCGCCATGCCGCCGAGCGCCTTCGCGTCCTCCATGGGCAGTCCGGCCTCGGGCAGCCGCTTCTTCACGGCCGGGATGACCGCAAACGCCTCCGCGAGCTTCGACACGCCGCGCACCCCCGGCACGCCGTCGAGCGCGCGGGCGCCGAGCTTGGGCTTGCGGCCCGATGCCACCTGGATCCGGCCGTCGCGCGCGCGGATCGCGGCGGCCCAGTGCGTTGGCCCATGCACCAGCAGCCCGTTGCGGAGGGCCATGCCACCGAGCCTCAGTTTCTGTTCCTCGCTCATCCCAGCACCTCCTGTGCCAGCTCCGCGTAGAAGCGCGCGGCGAGTCCCAGATCCTCCACCGGCACGCGCTCGTCTGCACCGTGCACGAGCGGCGCGGATTCGAACATGTCCATCTTCTTCTGCGGGAAGAAGCCGTACGCCACGCACTCGGGGAACGTCTCGCGCCACCAGCGCGAGTCGGTGAACCCGGGCAGCACCGTGGGCACCACCACGGCGCCCGGATCCTCGCGCTCCACGAAAGCGCGGATGTGCTCCATGAGCGGCGTGTCGAGCGGAGAGCGGTTGCCGATCACCTGCTCATCCTCGAAGAAGGCGAGGTCGTAACCGTTGTCGTCTCCGAGCGCTTGGCGGATGCGCTCACGCGCGTGTTCCTCGCCGAGCCCGGGCGGCACGCGGCAGTCCACCTGCAGCTCCGCCCGCGATGGGATCACGTTGATCTTGTCGGAGGCGCGCGCCATGGTGGGCGAGAGGGTCACGCCGAGCATCGGCTCAACCAGCACGGCCAGGCGCGGGTCCTTCTCCTCGATCTGGCGAAGCGCGCCCGCGGGGTCGCCGTTCAGCACCCCGAGCCCGCGCATCAGCGCCTCCGGCTCAGGGCTCAGCTCGAGCGGCATGTCAGCCTGCGCAAGCTTCGTGATCAGTGGCCCGAGCTTCAGCAGGGCGTTGTCGCCGATGCGCGGCATCGACGCGTGCCCCGCGCGCCCGCTGGTGGAGAGCTTGAAGCGAAACACGCCCTTCTCCGCCACGCACACGCTGTAGAAGCGGCGGCCGTCGAACTCGAACACCTCGCCGGCGCCCTCGTTCACGCTGAAGTCGCAGCGCACCTTGTCCGGGTGGTTCTCGCACAGCCACTTCGCGCCGTGCAGCGAGCCCGCCTCCTCGTCCACAACGAAAACGAGCAGCAGGTCGCCCGACTCGGGACGCCAGCCCTCCTCGGCGAGCACGAGCGCCGCGGCCAGCTCGGCTGCCACCTGGCTCTTCATGTCGAGCGCGCCGCGTCCCCACACGCATCCGTCCCGCAGCTCGCCGGACCACGGGTCCGTGCTCCACTCGGACGGCGTGGCGAGCACGGTGTCCACGTGCCCGGACAGCGACAGCACCGCCCCGTCGGAGCGGCCGGCCAGCCGCGCCACCAGATTCGGCCTGCCCTCGACGGCGGAAAGAAGCTCGCACGTGAAGCCGGCCTGCTCGAGCAGCTCCCGGAGCCACTCCTGCACCGCCTGCTCGTTGCCCGGCGGGTTCACCGTGTTGAACCGGATGAGCCGCTGGAGCAGCTCGGTGGTGCGGCGCTCCAGTTCGGCGGAATCGGGCACGGAGGCGAGTATATGGGGGACTGGTTCGCCGCCGAACGGGCTGCCAGACTCTGGGTGTGGAGCGACTTTTCGAGACGGAGGAGGCGCCGCGCGGCCGCACGTCCGTGCCGCCGGCGGACCAGCCGCTGGCCGTGCGCATGCGGCCAACCACGCTGGGCGAGTTCATCGGGCAGGAGCATCTTCTTGGCGAGGGCACGGCGCTGCGCACCGCGCTCGAGGAGGGCCATCCGCACTCAATGATCCTGTACGGGCCGCCCGGCACCGGGAAGACCACCCTCGCCCGGCTGCTTGCGCTGAACTCGCGCGCCGCGTTCGAGGAGGCGTCGGCCGTGAACGCCGGGCGCCAGGAGGTTCGCGACGTGCTCGAGCGCGCCGAGCACCGGCGCAAGACGAGCGGCGAGGGCACGATCTTCTTCCTCGACGAGATCCACCGCTTCAACAAGGCACAGCAGGACGCGCTGCTGCCCGCGGTGGAGGAGGGGCTCGTCACGCTCGTGGGCGCGACAACGGAGAACCCGTACTTCGAGGTGAACTCGGCGCTCCTCTCTCGCTGCACCATCTACGAGTTCCGCCAGCTCGAGGACGCGCACGTGCTCGCGCTGCTGCGCCGGGCGCTGTCCGACGAGCGCGGCCTGCCCGGCGCACCGCCCGTGGAGGACGACGCGCTCGAGTTCCTCGCCGCGCGCGCGGAGGGCGACGCCCGAACGGCGCTCGCGGCGCTCGAGGTGGCCTGCGATACCGCCGGCGGTGACAGCGTCACGCTCCGCCACGCCGAGGACGCGCTCCAGCGCAAGGCGCTCCTCTACGACAAGGGCGGCGATCGCCACTACGACACCATCTCCGCCTGGATCAAGGCCACCCGCGGCTCGGACCCGGACGCGTCGATGCTGTACCTCGTGGAGATGCTCGAGGGCGGCGAGGACCCGCGTTTCATCGCGCGGCGGATGATCGTGTTCGCCAGCGAGGACGTGGGGAACGCGGACCCGCGAGCCCTTCAGGTGGCGGTTGGCGCCGCGCAGGCTGTGGAGCACGTGGGGATGCCCGAGTGCGCCTACAACCTCGCCCAGGCCGCCATCTATCTGGCGCTCGCCCCCAAGTCGGACACGGTGAAGCGGGCGCTGAAGGCAGCGGGCGAATGGATCGCCGAGAACGGCGCTCCCGAGCCTCCGGGCTACCTCCGCAGCGCCGCCTATCCGGGCGCGAAGGCGCTTGGGCGCGGAGCGGGATACGACTATCCGCACGCTCGCCCAGAGGGGGTATCTTCGCAAGAGCTCATGCCGCCGGAGGCGGTGGGCGAGAGCTTCGTCGAGCCCACCGAGAGGGGCGAGGAGGGCGCTCTGAGGGAGCGTCTGGACGAGATCCGCCGCCTTCGCGGCCGTTAGCACGCGCACAAGTCCTGCAAGCTGCATTGGACTCTTGCCGGGCTCTATGCCACCCTCGGTTGGTGCGTAGAAGGCTTCGTCAAGAACTCCTCGATCCCGGTGCCATGCTCGCCACCGTCCACGAGCTGGACAGCGGCTTGCGTATCGGGCTGAGGCTGTCGCGTCCAAGCGACGCCCCGCGCGTGCGCGCATTCCTCGAGCGCCTCTCCAGGGACACGCGCCGCAAGCGCTTCTTCATGGCGATGCCGGACATCGACGAGCGCGCGGTCAACCACTTCACCTTCTACAACCCGCGCGAGCGGATCGTCGTCGCCGCCACGGCGCCTCTCGCCGGTGTGGAGGCGGTGATCGGGCTGGCCGACATCGCGCTCGTGGACACCGGCGTGGCAGAGCTCGGCATCGTGGTGGACGACGAGCACCAGGCCCAGGGCGTGGGCGCCGCGCTGATCGAGGCGGTGGCGTCGCTCGCCGCGGCCCACGGCGCCACCCACCTGCGCGCCGAGATGCTCGACCACAACGCCCCGATGATCCGGCTGCTCGAGCGGCTCGGGCGCACCGTGCAGACGGTGGAGGACGGGCACGTGCTGGCGTACACCCGGCTGCCGCTGCGCGCCGACCGTCGCGCCGCCTGAGCGGGCACGGCAGAATCTCGGCCGATGGAGGCCGCCACAACACGGGCGCGGGCTGAGCTCGAGTCGTTCAACCCAGCCACCGGCGAGCGCGTGGGCGCGGTGCCCACCGTCGAGCCCGGCGAGGTGCAGGCGATCGTGGACGACGTGGCGAGCGTGCAGCCCTTCTGGGCGCAGCTCCCGCTGAGCGACCGCGCGCGCTACATGCGCCGCGCCGCGCAGGCCATCATCGACGACCTCGACGGCATCGCCACGCTGCTCAGCCGCGAGCAGGGCAAGCCCATCAACGAGGCGTACGTGATGGAGCTCCTGCCCACGATCGACGCTCTCCACTGGATCGCGGACAAAGGCCCAGGCATCCTCGGCGACGAGCGCATCAAGCAGCCACAGATCTTCTTCAAGCAGAAGAAGGCGTGGTTCTCGTACGAGCCGCTCGGCGTGGTGGGCGTGATCGCGCCGTGGAACTACCCGTGGTCGATCCCGTTCGGCGAGGTGGCGATCGCGCTCATGTGCGGCAACGGCGTGGTGCTCAAGCCGGCGTCGCTCACGCCGCTGATCGGCGAGCGGATCCAGACGATCTTCGAGCGCGCGGGCGTGCCGGAGGGCCTGGTGCGCACCGTCCACGGAGGCGGGGCGATCGGCAACGCGCTCGTGGAGTCGAGCGCGGCGAAGATCTTCTTCACCGGCTCGGTGGACGTGGGCCGTCGCGTGGGCATGGCCTGCGCCGAGCGGCTCAAGGGCTGCGTGCTCGAGCTTGGTGGCAAGGACCCGCAGATCGTGCTGGCGGACGCGAACATCGCGAACGCGGTGTCCGGCTGCCTCTGGGGCGGCTTCGCCAACGCCGGTCAGACGTGCTCGGGCATCGAGCGCGTGTACGTGATGCGCGAGGTGGCCGAGCGCTTCACCGCGGGCGTGGTGGAGGGCGCGAAGGCACTGCGCCTGGGCGACCCGCTGGCGTTCGGCACCGAGATCGGCCCGATGGTGTCCGCGGACCAGTACGACATCGTGGTCGAGCTCGTGGAGGACGCCGTCGCGAACGGCGCCACGCTTCACTGCGGCGGACCGGCGGAGGTGCCGGGCTTCAGCGGCCGCTTCTACGCGCCCGCCGTCCTCACCGGCGTGACCCACGACATGCGCATCATGCGCGAGGAGATCTTCGGCCCCGTGATCCCGATCATCACGGTGGACTCCGAGGACGAGGCTGTGGAGCTCGCCAACGACTCCGAGTTCGGCCTCGGCGCGTCGGTGTGGTCGCTGGATCGCGAGCGAGCCACCCGCATCGGCCGCCACATCGAGAGCGGAATGGTGTGGATCAATGACCACATGTACTCGCACGGCGCCTGCCAGTGCGCATGGGGCGGCGTGAAGCACTCGGGCCTCGGCCGCGCGCATTCGAAGTTCGGCTTCTACGAGTGCGTGAACGTGAAGCAGATGGTGTGGGAACCCTCGCGCCTCCGTGACTTCTGGTGGCATCCGTACGACGCCTCGCTGGCGCGCTCCCTGGACTCGGCCGCGAAGCTGCTCTACGGCCGCGACGCTGACAAATGGGCCGCGCTGCGTGCAGGGGCGCTGCCGCTGACCAAGCTCGCGGCAAAGATGTTGCGTCCCCGTAAGTAGGGAGTGGGCAGAGGGAGTAAGGAGTGCGCGCCTCCCGACGCTAAAGAGACTCCCTACTCCCGATTCCTTACTCCCTACACTCAGCAACATGCCAGCAGCCGCCTACGCCGGAAAAGAATGCGTCTGCCAGCTCCGCAAGGGGATCTGCGATCAGTCGTGTGTGCAGGGCATGCTGGAGACGCCGTTCTACATCGCCTGCCTCAAGCTCACCGCCCGGCGCTGCGTGGTGATCGGCGGCGGCGACGTCGGTCTCGAGAAGGTGGATGGCCTGCTGGCGTGCGACGGCGACGTGACGCTGATCGCGCCCGATGCCATCGAGCCTCTTCGTGACCTCGCGGCGGAGGGCTCGATCCGCTGGGAGCAGCGCGAGTACGCGGGCCCGGCCGACCTCGAGGGCGTGTTCATGGTGATCGCCGCCACGAACGACACGGACGTGAACATCCGCGTGTACGAGGACGCCGAACGCCGGGCGATGCTCGTGAACGTGGTGGACGTGCCGCCGCTCTGCAACTTCATCCTTCCCGCGATCTTCCGCAGCGGCCCGCTCGCCATCGCCATCTCCACCGCGGGCGCCAGCCCGGCGCTCGCCAAGCGCATCAAGGCCGAGATCGCCGAGGCGTACGGCGAGCCATATGCCCGCCTCGCAGAGCTGCTCAACGAGGTCCGCGGGTGGGCGAAGGGAACGCTTCCGACCTACCAGGACCGGAAGGTCTTCTTCGAGTCGATCGTCAACGGTGAACCCGACCCGGTTGAGCTGCTCCGCAAGGGCGACGAGCAGTCGGTGCGCGATCTGATCGCGTCCGCGCAGCGCTCGGCCACACCCGCCGCGGCATAGCCGAGCAGCTCTCCCATCTCGACGACGAGGGCAACGCCCGCATGGTCGACGTGGGCGCGAAGGCTATGACGGACAGGCGCGCGCTCGCGGAGGGAATCGTGCGGATGGCGCCGGAGACCGCCGCCGCGGTGGCCGCCGGCAACGCGCCGAAGGGCGACGTGATCTCCACCGCGCGGATCGCGGGCATCCAGGCAGCCAAGCGCACCGCCGAGCTGATCCCGCTCTGCCACCCGCTGCCGCTCTCGTTCGTGGACGTGGCGATCGAGGTGGATGCGCAGGCCGGAACGGTCACGATCCGCACGGAGGCGCGCACGAGCGGCCAGACCGGCGTGGAGATGGAGGCGCTCACCGCTTGCTCGGTGGCGGCGCTCACCGTCTACGACATGGTGAAGGGCATCGAGCGGGGCGTGCGGATCGCGGAGGTGAGCCTCGTGGAGAAGACGGGCGGCAGGCACGATTGGAGGCGCGAGTGAACGTCCACGAGGCGGCGAGCAAGGCTTGGGGCGAGGACGCCGCGATCTACGAGCGCGCCCGGCCGGAGTACCCGCCCGACGCGATCGACTTCCTGCACGAGCTCGGCCTGAGTCTCGACAGTGACGTGCTCGACCTGGCGGCCGGCACCGGCAAGCTCACCCGGGCGCTGGTGGCCGCGGGCGCGCGCGTGACCGCCGTGGAGCCGCTGTTCGCCATGCGACAGATGCTCCAACAGCGGCTGCCTGAGGCGACCGTGATGGAGGGGACCGCCGAGCGCATCCCGGTGCAGGACCAGTCGATCGATCTCGTGACCGTGGCTCAGGCGTTCCACTGGTTCGACGCGGATGCGGCGATCGGGGAGGTCGCGCGCGTGTTGCGTCCCGCCGGCGGGCTTGCCGCGATCTGGAACGTGCGTGACGAGAGCGTGGAGTGGATGGCGATGGTGAGCGAGCTGCTGCGGGACGCGCGCGGGAACATCCCCAGCCACGCGAGCGGGGACTGGCGCAGGCCGTTCGAGTCCGACGGATCGCCGTTTGAGCCGCTGCGGCTCGAAACGTTCAGGCACAGCCAGGAGCTTCCACGGGCTGACGCGCTGGATGTGTTCGCCTCGCGAAGCTTCGTGTCGGTGATGCCCCACGACGAGCGCGAGGTGTTGCTCGAGCGAGTGGCCGAGCAGCTGCCGAAGACCGAGATCGTGCAGATCCCGTACGTCACCGAGCTGTATTGGACGCGGAAATCCCCGTAGGCTGATCGGCCGATGCGAGCGGCTGTGCTCACCATCTCGAGCTCGAGAACGCGGCGCGAGGACGACGAGTCCGGGAACGCGCTGGTCGACTTCTGCGAGGAGGCCGGCCTCGAGACGATCTACGACGCGGTGTCCGACGACCGCGCCGCGATCGTGGCCGCGCTCAAGCGTCTGGCGGACAACGAGCACGTGCGCTTCATCTTCACCACCGGCGGCACCGGGCTCACGCACGACGACGTGACGCCGGAGGCCACGCTCGACGTGATCGACCGCGAGGCGCCCGGATTCGCCGAGGCGATCCGGGTGGAGTCGCGCAACCACACTCCGCTCGGCATCCTCACTCGCGGCGTGTCCGGCGTGCGGGGGCGGACGCTGATCGTGAACTTCCCAGGGTCGCCCAAGGCGGTCCGCCAGTCCTGGCCCGTCGTCGAGCCCACGCTCAAGCACGCGGGCGAGACCCTCGAGCGTGCCTGACGCGCCGCTTCTCGAGGCGGAAGGACTCGAGCGGCGTTACGGGGAGCGGACGGCGCTGACCGGCGTGTCGTTCGCGTTGCAGCCGGGTCAGACGCTCGGCCTCTTCGGCGCGAACGGCGCGGGCAAGAGCACGCTGCTCCGCATCCTCGCCACGTTGCTGCGCCCCCACGGCGGGACCGTCCGCGTGCTCGATGGAGCGCTGCCGGACGAGGCGTGGAAGGTGCGCGGCAGGGTGGGCTACGTGGGGCACGATCCGCTTCTCTACCGCGAGCTGAGCGGGCGGGAGAACCTCCTCTTCCACGCGCGCCTGCACCGAGTTCCGGAGCAGCGCGCCGACGAGTTGATCGCCGCCGTGGGCATGCAGCGGCGCGCGCACGATCCTGTGCGAGAGCTGTCGCGCGGCATGGTCCAGAGGCTCTCCGCCGCACGCGCTCTGCTCCACGACCCGCCGCTGCTCCTGTTGGACGAGCCGTACTCCGGACTCGATCCGGCGGCACGCGAGCTGCTCGATCCGCTGATCGGCAAGCCCTCGGGTCGGACGCGCGTGCTGGTGTCGCACGACCTGGAGTCCGGCGCGGCGGAGTGTGACCTGGCGCTCGGCCTCCGCGCGGGCCGGCAGCTGTATCTCGGCCGCCCGAACCCCGCCGATTTGCGGAGCCTGTACGAATGATCGGCACCGCCTGGGCGATCCTCCGCAAGGACCTGCAGATCGAGCTGCGCACGAAGGAGTCCGTGCCGGCGATGGCGCTCTTCAGCGTCACAGTGTTCGTGCTGTTCCACTTCGGCCTGCAGCGCAACGCGCTCGAGGGCGACCTCGCGGCCGGCGTGCTCTGGGTCACGCTCATCCTCGCCACCGTGCTCGGCGTGAACCGCCTGTTCGTGACAGAGCGCGAGCAGGGCGGAATCGACGGCCTGCTGCTCGCGCCGATCGACCGCACGTCGGTGTTCCTCGCGAAGGCGAGCGCGCTCTTCCTCTACCTGGTGCTGCTCGAGGTGGTGGCCGTGCCGGCGTTCGGGATCCTGCTGCTCGGGCCCGACCTGTTCAAGCCGCTGCCGATCCTCATCCTCCTGCTGCTCCTGGCGGACATCGGCCTGGCGTCCGTGGGCGCGCTCGTATCCGCGCTGGCGGTGGAGACCCGTGCGCGTGACCTGATCGTGCCGCTGCTGCTCCTGCCGCTGCTCGTGCCCGTGACGATCGCGGGGGCCCAGGCCACGGAGCCGCTCTTCAGCGGGAACCAAGCCGCCCACGAGCTGGGTAAATGGCTGGGGCTCCTCGGGCTCTACGATATGGTCTTTCTGCTGGTTGCAATCGCGGTTTTCGACTTCCTTCTGGAGGACTGACCCTTGTACGGCAAGGGACTTAGACCCCTCTCAATAGCCACAGCCGCCGCACTGGGCACGGCTCTAGGACTCGTCTTCTTCTACGCCCCGCTCGACGCGGATCAGGGCTTCATCCAGAAGATCTTCTATGTCCACGTGCCGCTCGCGATCGTCGCGCTCTTCGGCTTCATGGCGGGCGGCGTGATGGGCATCAGGTACCTGCGCAGCGGCGATCGCAGCTGGGACATGCGCTCCTACGTGGCCATCCACCTGTCGATCGTGCTCGCCGTGGCGGTGCTGATCACGGGCGCGATCTGGGCGAAGGCGTCATGGGGCCACTGGTGGGTGTGGGACGAGCCGACCCTCGTCTCGTTCCTGATCATCTTCCTGCTCTACTGCTGCTACCAGCCGCTTCGTTTCTCGATCGAGGATCCGGAGCGCCAGGCGCGCTACGCGGCGGTGTTCTCGATCATCGCCGGCGCCTTCGTGCCACTCAACTTCGTGGCCGTGCGGCTGGCGCAGGCCTTCAGCCACCCGCGCGTGCTCTCCACCACGGGCGGGAACATGCCGGGCTCGATGCGCCTCACCTTCCTGGTGTCGCTGCTCGCGTTCGCGCTCCTGTGGGTCACGCTCTGGAAGCTCGAGCTCACGGCGAAGAATGCGTCGATGCAGCTCAAGCGGCTGCGAGTTCGCCTCGAGGGCGCGCTCGACGAGCCGCGCGTGGCGGCCGGCGCGCCGGCGCCGCCCGTCGGAACCGTTCCCGCCGGGCCGAGGGAGAGCTGATGCCCGCTCTTCCACTTGGCGAAGCCGGCAAGTACGTGGCCGCCGCATACCTCGTGGTCTTCACCCTCGTGATCGTCTACGTGGCGATCATGGCGGCGAAGCTCCAGCGCATCGAGCGCGAGCTCGAGCAGCTCAACGACGCGGCGGACAAGCGCCCGCAATGAGCTCGCGCCTGCTCGCTCTCGGCATCTCGCACAAGACCGCTCCGCTCCCCTTGCGCGAACGGCTCGCGCTGCCGGAGGGGCGCGCCGCCGGGGTGCTGCGCGACCTCGTTGCCCATCCCGAGATCCACGAGGCGGTGGCGATCTCCACCTGCAACCGCACGGAGATCTACCTCGTGGCGAGCGATCCGGTGGAGGCGGAGACGGCCGCCCTCGCGAGCCTCTCGCGCCAGTCCGGGATACCGCCCACCGAGCTGCTCGGCTCCCTGTACTCGCCCCGGGGGATGGAGGCGGCGAGCCATCTCTTCGGCGTGGCCGCGGGGCTCGAGTCGATGATCGTGGGCGAGGCCGAGATCCAGGGGCAGGTGAAGCGCGCGTACGAGCTCGCGCTCGTGGAGGGCGCCACCGGCCCGATCACCAACCGGCTGTTCCGCGACGCGCTCGCCACCGGCAAGCGCGCGCGCACGGAGACGGCGATCGGGCGCGCGCGCGTCTCGGTTTCCTCGGTGGCCGTGGAGCTGGCGCGCGGAGTGCTCGGCGAGCTGGCGTCACGGCGCGTGCTCGTGATCGGCGCGGGCGAGAACGGCGAGCTCGCGGCGAGGGCCATGCGCGAGCGCGGGGTTGAGACCGTGTTCGTGGCCAACCGGCGCTACGACCGCGCGATCGGACTGGCGCAGCGGTTCGGCGGTGAGGCCGTGCGCTTCGACGACCTGCCGCGCGAGCTGCAGGCCGCGGACATCGTGGTGAGCTCCACGGCGTCGCCGCACCAGATCGTCGGGCGCGAGGAGCTCGAGCTCGTGATGGAGAGCCGCGCGGGGCGGCCGCTCCTCCTCATCGACATCGCGGTGCCTCGCGACATCGACCCGAGCGTGCGCGACCTCCCGGGAATCACGCTGATCGACATGGACGACCTCCAGCGCGAGGTTGCCCGCAACCTCGGCGCCCGCGAGGCGGAGGTGGTGCACGTCCGCGGGATCATCGATCAGGAGGTGGAGCGGTTCAGCGACTGGCTCGCGAGCCTCGACGTCGTGCCGACCATCGCCGCGCTGCGCGAGCGCGGCGAGGAGATCGTGCAGCGGGTGCTCCGCGAGAACGAGTCGCGCTGGGAGTCGCTCAGCGAGGCGGACCGCGAGCGCGTGGAGCTGCTCGCCCGCACCGTGATCGGCCGGATGCTGCACGAGCCCACGCTGCGCATGAAGGGCGCCGCGGAGCGCGGTGGCTCCTACGTGCACCTGCAGGCCCTCCGTGAGCTCTTCGGTCTCGAGCCTGACGCGCCCGACTACGAGCTTGGGGCGGAGTCCGCCCCGGCGGAGGTCGCGTCGCTCGAAGATCGCCGCCGCAAGGCCACGTAGCCCCGCGGGGAGCCGAGCCGGTAGGCCAGCGCGCCGAAGGCCACCCGGTCCCCCGGCCGCACCTCCACCTCATCGAGCACCCGGGTTCCGTTCACGCGCGTGCCGTTGGTGGATCTAAGGTCGCGGAGGAACCAGGACCCGCCCTCCTGGCGAAGCGCGGCGTGCTGCCGCGACACCGTTTCGTCGCTCAGCACGCAGTCACACTCCGGCGAGCGCCCAAGCAGCACGACCCTCGCGTCCGCGGGAAGCGCAAGTAGCGGAATGCGCGGCTCCCACCAGGCGCGCTCGATCCGCTCCATCCAGCGCGACACCCAGCCCACCGACCGCTCGAGCGGCGAGCTCCCAGGAAGCGGAGTGGAGGGGCAGAGCTCCACAGGAGAATTCTCCAGCAATTCTGCAGCTCCGCAACTCCGCAGTTCTGAAAAAGAGGGGCGCCACCCCCGTGACGCCCCTCTCGGACCCAAACCCATGTGAGGAGGAGGGCGGCGCGTTCCGCTTCCGCCCGAATCTCTCTACTCCAGGTTTTCGGATCAGGCCCTTTCTGCCGATATGGGGTCTTGACCCCATTTTTCGGATGAGCCATCGCGGAACCCTCATAGGCCAGACGATCCTGGTCAACATCTTCCTGGTCACGGCGGTGCTTTTCGGCGCCACGTCCGCGGCCAATCTCAACCTGCGCATCCAGGGCGAGCGCGTTCAGTTCGCGCTGCTCGCGATGGCGATAATGCTCGCGCTGCTCGCGAACATCATGATGCTGCGCAGGCGCTTCTCCCCGCTCGAGGAGCTGATCGACAAGCTCGAGCGCATCGACCCCGCGCAGGCCGTCGCGTTCGAGGAGCCGGTCAGCGGCGCGATGGAGGAGGTGGACCGCCTGTCGGCCACGTTCAAGAGGCTGCTGGAGCGGATCGAGTCCGAGCGGCGGCGCAGCGGCCGCCTCGTGCTGCGCGCGCAGGAGGAGGAGCGCAAGCGTGTGGCGCGGGACCTCCACGACGAGGTGAACCAGGCGCTCACCGCGATCCTGCTGCGCCTCCAGGCGCTGATGCAGGACGCACCTTCGCCCGAGGTGGAGCGCGAGCTCTCCCAGCTCAAGCGGCTCGTGAACCAGGCGATGGAGGAGCTGCTGCAGCTCGCCCGGCAGCTTCGCCCGACGGCTCTCGACGACCACGGCCTGCTGCCGGCGCTCGAGGGCCAGGTCAGGCGCTTCGGCGAGCAGCACGGGATCCAGGCGATCCTGCGCACCGAGGGCGAGCCCGACACCATCGGTGACGACCAGCAGCTCGTGCTCTACCGCGTGGCCCAAGAGGCGCTCGCGAACGTTGCGCGTCATTCGCACGCCAGCCGCGTGGAGGTTGATCTCTCGGGTCGCGACGGCGGCATCGATCTCTGCGTGCGCGACAACGGTTGCGGCTTCGACACCACGCTTCCTCCGAGCGGCCTCGGCCTGAACGGAATGGCCGAGCGCGCGCGGCTCGTGGGCGGCGAGCTGAGCGTCTACTCGTCCGCGGGCCGCGGAACCACCGTCACCCTCCACGTGCCCTGATGCTCCACATCCTCATCGCAGACGACCATGGCATCGTGCGCTCCGGCATCCGGATGCTGATCGACCGCCAGGCCGGCATGCACGTCGTGGCCGAGGCAGAGGACGGCATCCAGGCGGTTGAGCTGGCGCAGGCGCAGCGGCCGGACGTGGCGATTCTCGACGTGTCGATGCCGCGCATGACGGGGCTCCAGGCCGCGCGCGAGATCCGCAGCCGCGTGCCGGAGACCTCCGTGCTGCTGCTCTCGATGCACGACGACGAGCGTTATTTCTTCGACGCCGTGGACGTGGGCGCGGCGGGTTACGTGCTCAAGCGCTCGGCGGACACCGATCTGATCGATGCCATTCAGGCGGTGGGCCGGGGCGAGCAGTTCGTCTCGCCGGTGACTGAGCGGGCGGTGATCAAGGAGTGGCTCGAGGGCGGGCGCGAGGATCGGCTCGAGGACCCGCTCACGCCGCGCGAGCTCGACGTCGTGAAGCTGATCGCCGAGGCCTACACGAACAAGCAGATCGCCGGGGCGCTGCACGTGTCGGAGAAGACGGTGGAGTCCCACCGCGCGAACGTGCTCGCCAAGCTCGGCATGCGCGACCGCGTGGAGCTGGTGCGCTACGCGATCCGCCGCGGCCTCGTGGAGCCGTAGGGCACGAGCAATCCCAACTGGCTGTTCCCCTGCAACAGCTAACTGGGACGCTTCGGGCGCATCAGGCCCCAGAGCACGCCGAGGTTCTCGGCGGCGCGGACTGCTCGCTCCATCACCAGCTTCTTCCGGCCCAGCGCGACAACCGTCCCTGCGCTCGAACTGATCGCTTGCCGCGCCGTGAGCCGCAAAGGCCGCGCTCGCCGCACGCCGAGCGTCACCCCGTAGGCGAACCGCCGCCGAAGAAACGAAGCCCGAGTAAGCCGCTTCGCCGGGATCACGTGCTCCACCGCCGCGTCAGGCACGTACCGCACCCGGTACCCCAGCCGCGCCAGTGCCCGCTGTGCCTCGTCCTCCTCGGAGAAGAAGATCCGGCTTCCGCTGTGGCCGAAGGCCGGGTCGAAGCCTCCAACCCGTCGCAGCGCGGAAACCCGGAACGAGATGTTTGCCCCGTAGACGGTGGTCATGGACGGATCCAGGTCGCGCTCCTCGGCGCCCAGGTCGAGCAGAGTGAGAACCGGCAGGATCGGGGGCGACACCCACGCCGGCGGACCGCCGGCCGGCCAGCGAGGGCGGATCGGGCCGCCAATGCACGCGATCTCGTCCGGAGCCTCCTCCCAGGCGCGCAAAAGCCCTGCAAACCAGCCGGAACAGACCACGGCGTCGTCATCCACGAACGCGAGCACATCATCCTCGTCGCACCAGTCGAGCGCCCGGTTTCGCGCGCGCGAAAGCCCACGGCGAGGCTCCACCAGCACCGTTCCATCGAACTTCGACGCCGCATCGGAGGACAGCCCGCTCGTCACCACCACGAGCGCCCCCGGCGGCGCCTGTGACCGCAGCGCGGCCAGCGATTCGGCAGCCTCGGCCGGGCTCCGGTTTGTGCAGACCGCTATTCGGAGATGCCCATTCACGCCGGGGCAGCGTAGTGGGGTTGACCTATCTCTAGACTGTCCCGGAGACCGGCTCTTTGGAGTGAGGGAGCTTCAATCCGATGCTCGAGATGGTGATCTATGGCGTGAGCTTCGACATGGTCGGCAAGCAGCCGATCGTGCTCCTGAAGACGCGCGAGGGGAACAAGTTCCTGCCGATTTGGATTGGCCATCCCGAGGCTGCCGCGATCCTCATGAAGCTTCAGGGCGCCACCACGCCACGCCCCATGACGCACGACCTGATCAACGACATGCTCGGCGAGCTCGACGTGTCCTGCAGCAAGGTCGCCGTCACCGAGCTGAAGGAGAACACCTTCTACGCCTCGATCACGCTCCAGATGAACGGACGCGAGATCGAGATCGACTCGCGCCCGTCCGACGCCCTCGCGCTCGCCGTCCGCACCAGCGCCCCGATCTTCGCCGCCGAGTCCGTGATCGAGGAGTCGGCGATCGAGTTCGAGCACGAGGTCGAGGACACCGAGGAAGTGGTCGAGAAGTTCAAGGACTTCCTCGACAACGTCACGCCCGAGGATTTCGCGGCCGGCGAATAGGTCGCAGGCTCAGAAGTCCTT
Source organism: Thermoleophilaceae bacterium (assembly GCA_036378175.1). GTDB lineage: Bacteria > Actinomycetota > Thermoleophilia > Solirubrobacterales > Thermoleophilaceae > JAICJR01. The sequence continues at coordinate 13,877 of DASUWY010000034.1, read as the reverse complement.
CGCGAACTCTCTTGCCTCTGCTTCATCTCGGCAAAGCATCAGCTTGATCGCCTTGCCGTCGCGCATCTTCCAGAGATGCGCCGCCTCGCGCTCCACCACGTGACCTGACCCCTTGCTCGTGCCCCGCCACCAGCCGAGCACCATCACCTTGTCGTCGCCGAGGTCGATGAACTCGTCCGCGTGCACGATGAACGGGCGTTCCCAGGCGCGGATCCAGTAGCGCATCGCCTCGACCAGACCCTGATAGCCGGGCTCGATCCCAATGTCCGGGAAGTCGGGGGAGAGGGAAAGGACCACATCGTCCGCGTAGGGGTTGGCAGAGCCGTAGATCCCCTGGTCCCATTCCGCGTAGATGGGCTTGAGGATCTCGATGTTGTCCACTAAACCGCAGCCCTGCCGGCGTCCCGCTCGAACGCCAGCTCGAGCATCCGCTCCACGAGCGCCTCGAACGTGATCCCCGCCGCCTCGGCCGCCTGGGGCAGGAGGCTCGTGTCGGTCATTCCCGGGATCACGTTCGCCTCGAGCACGAACAGCTCCGAGGTCTCCGCCTCGAGCATCATGTCCACGCGGGCCACGCCGTGGCAGCCGAGCAGCTCGTAGGTGGCGACGGCAAGAGCCTGGGCGCGCGCGGTGACCGGCTCCGGCAGATCCGCCGGGCACACGAACGTTGTGCGGCCGATCTCGTAACGCGACTCGAAGTCGTAGAACTCCTCATCCTGCGGCACGGCCTCCACCACCGGCAGCGCCGCCCCCTCGAGCACGGACACCGCGAGGTCGCGCCCCCGGACGTAGCGCTCGAGCAGCACGCGCGTGTCGTACGAGAACGCGGCCACGAGCGCGCCGGGCACGTCGGAGGCGGTGCGCGCGAACTTGATCCCGAGCGCCGACCCCTGCGCGGCCGGCTTCACGACGATCGGGAAGTCGAGTCGCTCCTCCATCGCGGGCAGCACGCCCGCGGCGCCGAGCCCCTTGAACGCGGTCTCGTTGAAGGCGAAGAACTCGGGCGTGGGAATGCCGGCCTCGCGGAGCAGGTGCTTGGACAGCACCTTGTCCATCGAGCGCATGCAGGCGAGCACGCCAGACCCGGTGTACGGAATGCCGAGGATCTCGAGCAGCTCCTGAACCGTCCCGTCCTCGCCGCCCACCCCGTGGAGCGCGATGAACGCCGCCTCCGGCGCCTCAGAGCGAAGCCGCTCCACCAGATCCGGCCCCACATCCACCGGCACGACCTGATGCCCGAGCCGCGCCAGAGCATCCTCAACGCGCGCAGCGGATCGGAGCGACACCTGCCGCTCCAAGGAGCTCCCACCCTTGAGAACGGCAATCCGCCCCATCAGCCAGAAGCCCGCCGCCGCCGTTCGGGCATACGAAGGACCCGCCCACTCTCGGGCTCGGGCTCTGCCACCTGCGACCTGCGACCTGCGACCTCCGCCCCGGTAAGCGTCCCGTACAGGGCCACAAGCTCCTCCAGCACCTTCCCGATGCGTCGAACGCCCTCCTGAATCGTCTCGTTGTCCGAGATCGAAAAGTTGAGCCGCATCGAATTGCGTCCCCGCCCGTCCATGTACGCCTGCTCACCCGGCACGAAGGCCACGTTGTCACGCAGGCAGCGCGCGAGCAGGTCGGTGGTGTCGATGAAGTCGGGCAGCGTGGCCCAGATGAAGAGCCCGCCACCCGGACGCGTCCACTCCGCCTGCGGCGGGAAATGCTCGGCCAGAGCGTCGAGCATCGTGTCGCGCCGGTCGCGGTAGATCTGCGTCAAGGAGTCGACGTAGTCGCGCCAGCGCACCTCGCGGAAGTAGGCCTGAACCATCAGCTGCGACAGGGTCGAGCTACAGAGGTCGGCGCCGGCCTTGCCCTGGTTGATCTTGTCGAGCACCGGCGGTGGCGCCACCACCCAGCCAAGCCGGATGCCCGGCGAGAGGATCTTCGAGAACGTGCCGAGGTACATCACGAACACGCCACCGTCGAGCGAGTGAAGCGACGGCACGGAGTCGCCCTCATACCGCAGCAGGCTGTACGGGTTGTCCTCGAGCACGAGCAGCTCGCGCTCGTGCGCGATCTCCACGAGGCGCACGCGCCGCTCGAGCGACATCGTCACGCCGGCCGGGTTCTGGAAGTTCGGGATCGTGTAGATGAACTTGGGCTTGCGACCCTCGCGGTCGAGGCGCGCGAGCGTCTCCTCGAGCAGGTCGATGCGCATGCCGTCCGAGTCCATCTCGATCTGCACCACGTCGGCCTGGTACGACGAGAACGTGGGCACGGCGCCCGGGTAGGTGGGCGCCTCGGCCACCACCACGTCGCCGGGATCGATCAGCGTCTTCGTCACGAGGTCGATCCCCTGCTGGCCGCCGGTGGTCACGATCATGTCCTCGAGGTCCACCGGAGTGCCGTCCGCCGCCATCACCTCGGCGATGCACTCCTTCGTCTCGATCAGCCCCTCGGTGGGCCCGTACTGCAGCGCCTTGGCACACGACTCCGCCGCGATCCGGCCGGCCACAGCGGCGAACGTGCCGGGCGGGAAGGTGCCCGTGTCGGGCAGACCGCCGGCGAACGAGATCACCTCGGGCCGCGCCGTGATCGCCATCAGGTCGCGCATGGCGGACGACTTCATCACCCGCGTGCGGGTGGCGAACAGCCCGGCGTAGCGTTCGAGGTCGCGCGAGGTGGAGCGCCTTGGCTCCATGGGCGGACGTTCGCCGCCCGGGCCCTGGTCCCTCCTCGCGCCCCTGCGTGGATGGTCCTCTATCGTCATGGCCGCTTCATCGGAGCGTACCGACCATGAGCCTTTTCCTCGATATCGGGCAGGGCGCCGGACTTGCGGGCTCGAGCGGCGTCCGGCCGTTTCTGCCGCCCCTCCTTGCGGGCGCGCTTGCCCGCGCCGACACGGGGCTCGACTTCAGCGGCACTGGGTACGCGTTCCTCGAGAGCGAATGGTGGCTGGCGCTGATGTTTGCGCTCGCGGTGATCGCCTATCTGGTCGAACGCAACCGCCCCAGCCTCGCGAGCTCGCGCCAGGCGGAGCTGGTGCTCGGCTTGCTGGGAATGGCCTTGGGCGCGCTTCTCTTCGCGGGCTCGCTCGCCGACGGGAACTACACGAGCTGGCCCGGGCTGATCGGCGGGGTGGCCTGCGCCCTGCTGGGCTTCGCGGCCATCGCCGGGTTGATGCGCCGCACGCGCCGCCGCCTTGACGCCTCGGCGGCGTCCTTCCTCACCGCCTACGCGGACCTGATCTCGCTGGCTCTCGCGGGCCTGGCGATCCTCTTCCCGCCGATCTCGTTTGTCGCGCTCGCCGGCTTCGTGTTCCTCCTGCTCGCCGGCCAGAAGTCGGGCGGCCAGAAGTACGAAGGCCTGCGCATCCTTCGCTAGTGGTTGCGGCCTAGTGGCGGACCGCCCAAAGAAGCTCGTCCTGGCGGTAATCGATTCGCTCAAGCCGGAGCTGCTCGACCGCGCGATGGCTGAGGGCCGCGCCCCGGCGCTGAAGGCGGTGGTGGAGCGCGGCACGTACGTGCGTGAATGCGTGTCCTCGTATCCGTCGGTCACGCCTGTGGCATCGTCGGCCATCGCCACGGGCGTGGGCCCCGATCGCCACCACGTCCCGTCGATGAACTGGTACCACCGCGGTGAGGGGCGCTACATCGAGTACGGCTCGTCGTTCCAGGCCACCCGCGCGTTCGGCATCCGCCGCTCGCTCTACGACACGGTCTACAACATGAACATGGCCCACCTCAGCCGGGCCACCCCCACCGTGTACGAGCAGCTCGAGGACGCCGGCCACCGGACGGCGTGCACCACGTTCCTGATCTACCGCGGTCGCACGAGGCACCGGCTGGCGGAGGAGGGCGTGTACCCCGCCATCGCGCGCGCGGCCCAGTTCACGCACGCCGTCTACGGGCCCACCGAGCTCTTCTACGCGGACATCTTCCAGTCGCGCAAGACCGGCTGCACCTCGATGCTCGGCCGCCCGGGTCAGCGCGACCAGCACACGGGTTGCGTGGGGGCTTACCTCGTGGAGAACGATCTCTTCGACTTCATGCTCTTCTCGCTGCCGGACAACGACACCTACTCGCACAAGTACGGCCCTTACGCACAGGTGCAGTCGATCGCCGGCGCCGATCGCGCCCTCGAGCGGATCATGCACGTGGCGGGAGGCCCGGAAGCGTTCCTCGACGAGCACGCGGTGATCGTGATGTCGGACCACTCGCAGACGAGCGTGGAGGACCGGGTGAACCTGATGCGCGCGCTTCCCAACTGGCGCGTGCTCACGCCCGCCGACCCGGCGCCCGAAACGGCCGAGCTGGCGGTATCGCCGGCCGCGCGTTCGGCGATGGTCTACGTGCTCGACCCGGAGCGCCGCGAGCAGGCGCGGCCGCGCATCGCCCGCGATCTTCAAGCCGTGGACGGGCTCGATCTGGTCGTGCATCTGGCGGGCGACGAGGCCGCGGTGTGGAGCGAGCGAGGCGAGCTTCGCTTCGCGCCGGACGGCGATCTCGAGGACGAGCGCGGGCGGCGCTGGAGCGTGGAGGGCGATGAGAACGCCCTCGATCTCCGCATCGAGGACGGGCGCGTGTCGAGCCGCATCTATCCGGACGCCCTTGGGCGCCTCTGGTCATCCTTAACGTGTCCTCATTCAGGAGATGTATTGATATCCGCCATGCCCGGGTACGAGTTCGTAGACTGGGGTGGCACCGACCACGTGGGTGGCGGAAGTCACGGGTCGCTCCATAGGGGCGACTCGTTCGGCGTTTTGATTTACGCTGGAACTGGCCCCAAGTTGGATCTTCAGCGGCAGTGGTCGATTGAAGACGTGACGCCGATGGTGCTCGACCACTTCCAAGTGTCTTCGCAATGAACGCCACCGACCAACCCATCGCAACCCCGCCGCGCGTTCACACGCGCCTCCGCCACGGAATGCGGAATACGAAGAACTGGATCCAGCTCTTCAAGTTCGCGTGCGTCGGTGGGACCGGCACAGTGCTTAACCTGGCGGTGTTCGCGCTGCTCGCGGTGGGCCTGGGCGTTCATCATCTCGTTGCCGCGACCATTGCGTTCCTCGTCGCCGTCACCAACAACTTTTGGCTGAACCGCCATTGGACCTTTGGAGCACAGGACGGACACGCCGGCTTCCAGGCCGCGCGCTTCTTCACCGTCAGCGTCTTCGCCTTCGCGATCCAGCTCGGCGTGCTGGAGCTGCTCATCACGACCTTCGGCGCCCCGAAGGTGCTCTCGCAGGCGGTGTCGCTCGTGATCGCCACGCCGTTCAACTTCCTCGGGAACAAGATGTGGAGCTTCGGGCGAGGCCGCTAGTCCTAGCGGTCGCCGTCGCGCTTCTCCTACTCGCCGCCTGCTCCACCGCCTCGGCGGCCGGCACGAGCACCTCGGCGTTCCCCACCCTCACCAACGTCTCCACGGACCAGACGCAGCCGCCGAAGGGCTACCGCCTCACACCCCTCCAGGCGATCACGATCGCGCAGCGCGCGCCGAAGATCGCCGACGAGCTCCGCCGCCATCCGCACCTCACACCCGCCACCTACACGGAGAGCGGCGGGCGCTGGCAGGTGAGCTGGTTCGCCGGCAGCAAGGAGATGGCGCAGGCGATTGTGGACGACCGCTTCGCCGCCGTCACCGAGAGCTGGACCGGCTACCAGGTGGCGTGGCGAATGGCGCGCGGATACCCGGGCGCCTTCGGCCGCAAGTTCAACGCCACCTACGTGTGGCTGCCGCTCGGGCTTCTGTTCCTCGTGCCCTTCTTGGACCCGCGCCGTCCGTTCCGGCTGCTCCACCTCGACCTGCTTGTGCTCGTGGCCTTCGCGGTGTCGCACTTCTTCTTCGAGCGCGGGAACATCGGCATGTCGGTGCCGCTCGTGTATCCGGTGCTCGGCTACCTCTTCGTGCGGATGCTCGTGGCCGGCTTCCGCCGTCGCGGCCGTGCACCGCGCGGGTTGCTCGTGCCGGTGCTTCCGATCTGGGTGCTGGGGGTCGTGCTGTTCGGCCTGATCGGCTTTCGGGTGGCGCTGAACATGGTCGACTCGAACGTGGTGGACGTGGGCTACTCGGGCGTGATCGGCGCGCACAAGATCGCCCGTGGCCAGGCGAGCCGCCTGTACGACGGCACCTTCCCGGCTGACAACGTGCACGGCGACACGTACGGGCCTGTGGACTACCTCGTCTACGTCCCGTTCGAGCGCATCTGGCCATGGAGCGGCTCCTGGAATGACCTGCCGGCGGCACACGCGGCCGCCATCGCCTTCGATGTGCTCACGATGCTCGGCCTCTTCCTGCTCGGCCGGCGGCTGCGCGCCGGCCCCGCGGGGCGCCACCTCGGCATCGTCCTCGCGTACGCCTGGGCGGCGTACCCGTACACACTCTTCACGCTGGCGAGTAACTCGAACGACACGCTCGTGGCGATGTTCGGCGTGTACGCGCTGCTCGCGATCGCCTCGCCGCTCGGCCGCGGGGCGCTCACCGGGCTCGCGGCCGCGGCGAAGTTCGTGTCGCTCGCGCTCGGACCCCTGTTCGCGCGCGGCACCGGCAGGCTGTTCTCGAAGCGCACCGTCGAGGCCGGACTGGCGGTCGCGGTGGTGTTCGTGCTCGCGTTCCTCTTCTTCATCCCGAGCGGCGGCCTGCACGCGCTCTACGACCGCACGCTCGGCTACCAGATCAACCGCCCGTCGCCGTTCAGCGTTTGGGGCCAGGCTCACTCACTCAACTGGCTCCACACGGTCACGAAGGTGGTGGCGGTGGGACTCGCGGTGCTGGTGGCGTTCGTGCCCCGCCGCCGCGACGTCGTCACGATCGCGGCGCTCGCGGCGGCGATCCTGGTGGCGTTCCAGATCGCGGCCGGCCACTGGTTCTACCTCTACATCGTGTGGTTCACGCCGTTCGCGCTCGTCGCGCTCATGACGCCGCACGTGGCCGTCACTCAGCCGGAAGCAGAATCTGCTCGATCGAACGGGCGCGGCCGTCGTCTCCCGCTTCGATCGCCACTCCCATCACCCAGGGGTCTTCATCTGAGGTCTCGAACTTGACCGGCATCATCGTCTTGAAGCGCTCGAGCACCTGCTCGCGCTTCACGCCGATCACCCCGCCCCGCGGGCCCGTCATCCCAACGTCGGTGATGTAGGCGGTGCCGCCCGGCAGCACGCGTGCGTCCGCGGTGGGCACGTGCGTGTGCGTGCCCACGCACGCGGTCACGCGTCCGTCGAGGTGCCAGCCCATGGCCACCTTCTCGCTGGTTGCCTCCGCGTGGAAGTCCACGAGGATCCAGTCGGCCTTGCCCCGGAGTTCGGCGAGGATGGCGTCGGACTCGCTGAAGGGCGAGCGTGCAGCGTCGAGGAAGACGGTGCCTGACAGGTTGATCACCGCCAGGCGCCCCACCTCCTTCTCCACCACCGTCACGCCGTGTCCGGGGTTGCCCTTCGGGTAGTTGGCGGGGCGCACGATCCGGTCCTCGCGGTCGAGGTACTCGTACACCTCGCGCTGCCTGTAGGTGTGATTGCCGAGCGTGATCGCGTCGATCTCGCCTGCGAGCCACTCTCGCGCGATCTTCGAGTTGATGCCGAGGCCGCCCGCGGAGTTCTCCCCGTTCACCACGATGAAGTCGGGCTGGTAGCGCTCGCGGAGCTCCGGCATCACCGCGTCGAGCGCCCGCCGGCCCGTCCCTCCCACCACGTCCCCGATGAACACCAGCCGCATGGACCGCGATTCTGGCATCCGCACTACCGTTGGTGCCGATGCGTGAATCGGTCCAGCCCACGGCGACCGAGCGCGGACTGGTCCTCGAGGCTCGCGACATCGTCAAGCGCTTCGGCGACCGCGAGGCGCTCAGGGGCGTGTCGCTCGAAGCGGGCGCCGGCGAGTTGGTGGCCATCATCGGGCCGAACGGCGCCGGCAAGACCACGTTCCTGTCGATCCTCGCCGGCATCCAGCGCGCGGACTCCGGCAGGGTGAGCCGCTCTCCAGGCGAGATCGGCTGGGTGCCTCAGCAGGCGGCGGTGTACGGCAAGCTCACCGTGGCGGAGAACCTGCGCCTGTTCGCGCGGCTCGAGAAGTGCCCGGAGGTGGAGGCCGTGGTGGAACGCATGCTCGCCCAGACCGGTCTCTCAGAGCGGCGCGACGATCCCGTTGCGGAGCTGTCGGGCGGCAACAAGCAGCGTGTGAACATCGCCATCGGGCTGCTCGCCGCACCCGAGGTGCTGCTGCTCGACGAGCCGAGTGCGGCGCTCGATCCACGCCAGCGCGCGCGGCTCTGGGAGTTCATCGGCACGCTGGCCGCGGAGGGCACGACCGTCATCTACTCCACGCACAACGTGCAGGAGGCGGAGCGCTACGCGGCGCAGGTGGTGGTGCTGGCCGACGGCGAGCGCCTCTTTGCCGGCTCGCCGCGCGAGCTCGAGCAGACCGTGGGCGCGTCCGACCTCGACTTCGAGGAGGCCTTCGTCGCCTTCCTCCGCCAGCGAGGCCACTGACGCGATGCGCTGGCTGCTCCTCAAGGACCTGCAGATCCTCCGGCGCTCGCCCCTGCTCGTCGCCCTGCTCGTGCTCTACCCGATCATCATCGCCGTCCTGATCGGCTTTGCGATCTCGCGCGGCCCGGAGAAGCCGCGCGTGGCGTTCCTCAACGAGGTGCCGCCGGCGGCCAGCCAGCTCAACCTGAACGGCCAGACGATCGACGTGTCGAAGTACGGCAAGCAGGTGTTCAGCCGCATCGACCCGGTCTACGTGAACAGCGAGAAGGAGGCGATCGCCAAGGTCAAGTCCGGTGACGTGCTTGCGGCGCTGATCATCCCCGCGGACCTCACGCAGAAGCTCGAGACGGGCACGGGGTCCGCCACCGTGCGCGTCTACTACAACGCCGAGGACCCGGTGAAGGCCCAGTTCGTGCAGGACACGATCAAGGCCGAGGTGCAGGACGCCAACACCGCGCTCACCAGGCAGTTCACGAAGATCGCGCTCAACTACCTCGACCTGATCTCCAAGGGCGGCCAGATCTCCATCTTCGGCAACTCGTTCAACGTGCTCGGGCTGGAGAAGGCGCAGGCGATCGTGCAGGCGGCGCAGGCGTCGCTGCCGAAGAACTCGCCGCTCACGAGCCAGCTCGGCCAGGTGGCGAACTTCGCGCGGCTCGCGCGCGAGAACCTCGACCTCTCGAACGGCGTGCTCGCCGCGGTGGGCACACCGATCCGGGCGGAGCAGACGGTCGTCAACGGCGGCAGGACCCCGCTCGACGCGTTCGCCGTGGCCATTGCCGTGACGGTGTCGCTCATGTTTGTCACGCTGCTGCTCGCGTCCGGCATCCTGGCGCTCGAGCGCGAGGAGAACGCGTTCCTCAGGCTGGTGCGCGGGCTGGTGTCGCGCACGGGGCTGCTCGTGGAGAAGGTGGGCCTGGCGGCCATATGCGCGATCGCCGTCTCGCTGGTGATGCTCGCCGGCATAGCGCTGTTCGTGTCGCTCGAATGGGGCCGCTTCCCACTCTGGCTCGCGGCGCTGATCCTTGGCGGCCTCGGCTTCGGCGCGCTCGGGGTCGCGATCGGCGGCATCACACGCGAGGTGCGAGCCGCCTCGCTGCTCGCCTTCATGATCTCGCTGCCCATGGCCTTCCTGGCGCTGGTGCCGTCAGGCGCGGTCTCGACGGGCCTCTACAACGTGATCAAGGTCGTGTCGGCCCTCTTCCCGTTCAAGCCGACGCTGGACGCCCTGAACGCGGCGCTGAACAAATCCGGAAGCATCGGCCCCCCACTGCTCCACCTGGCGATCCTTACGGTGGCCTTCGGGCTGATAGCGCGCCTGTCGCTACAGCGCTTCGCCTGAACCCGCGACCTAGACTTCTCTCCATGGCGTTCCCCGCAACGCGCCTGCGGCGCCTCAGGAAGACCGGCGTCCTGCGCGACATGGTCCGCGAGACCGAGCTCTCGCCGAAGCACCTCGTCTACCCGATGTTCGTCGAGCTCGGCACCGATTCACGGACGCCGATCGAGGCTATGCCCGGAGTGGACCGGCTCTCGATCTCTCACGCCGTGGACGAGGCGGGCGAAGCGCTCGCGCTCGGCATCCCGTCCGTGATCCTGTTCGGCATTCCGGCCGAGAAGGACGAGCTTGGCTCCGGCGCGTATGACGACGAGGGGGTCGTGCAGCTAACGATTCGTGCGATCAAGGAAGCGCATCCGGAGCTCGTGGTGATCACGGACGTGTGTCTATGCGAGTACACGTCCCACGGCCACTGCGGTGTCGTGCGGCCCGACGGGGTAGTGGACAACGACATGAGCCTCGAGCTGCTCGCCAAGACGGCCATCTCGCACGCCGCCGCCGGCGCCGACATCGTCGCGCCGAGCGACATGATGGACGGCCGCGTGGGCGCGCTGCGCTCCCAGCTCGACGCCGAGGGATACAGCGAGACGCCGATCATCGCCTACAGCGCGAAGTTCGCCTCGGCGTTCTACGGGCCGTTCCGCGAGGCCGCCGAGTCCACACCCGCCTTCGGCGACCGCCGCTCGTACCAGATGGACCCCGCCAACTCAGACGAGGCGGTGCGCGAGGCGCTGCTCGACGTGGAGGAGGGCGCGGACGTGGTGATGGTCAAGCCGGCGCTGCCCTACCTCGACGTGCTCCGCCGGGTGAAGGAGGCCACGCTCCTCCCGGTGGCGGCCTATAACGTGAGTGGCGAGTACGCGATGCTCAAGGCCGCCGCCGCGGCCGGATACCTCGACGAGCGCTCGGCCGTGCTCGAGGCGCTCACCGGGATCCGGCGCGCGGGCGCCGACATCGTCATCACCTACCACGCGAAGGACGTAGCCAATTGGCTTCAGTGAGAACCGGCAACTACCAGCCGAAGACGCGGCAGCGGCGAGACGGCGCGGCCGTCCCGCTGGATGAGCTCGACAAGCGCTTGCTCAACCTGATGCAGGGCAGCTTCCCGCTGGCGCCACAGCCGTACGCGGAGGTCGCGCGGCTTGCCGAGGTGTCCGAGGACGAGGTGCTGAAGCGCGTCGAACGCCTCCTGCGCGAGCGGATCATCCGCCAGGTCACGCCGATCTTCGACACGCGGGTGCTCGGCTACAAGTCGATGCTCGTGGCCGCGAAGGTGGACGCCGAGAACCCGCACCGCGCCGCCAAGATCGTCAACTCGCATCCCGGCGTCTCGCACAACTACCTGCGCAACCACGACTTCAACATGTGGTTCACGATCGCGGTCGAGCCGGACTCGAAGCTCGGCCTCGACGGCACGCTCGACGTGATCCAGCGCGAGACCGGCGCCGAGTCGATCCGCCAGCTGCCCACCCTGCGCCTGTTCAAGATCCGCATGGACCTCGAGATGGAGCAGGGCACCGAGGCGCTCCAGAAGGCGGCGGCCGACAGCGAGTATCGGGAGCCCGAGCCGATCGAGCTGAGCGACCTCGACATCGCGGTGGTGAAGGCGTTGCAGGGAGACATGCCTGTGGTGCCGGAGCCATACGCGCCTGCCGCGAAGGAGCTCGGGATCTCGCAGGAGAAGCTGCTCGAGCATCTCGAGTCGATGCAGGAGCGCCGCGCCCTCCGCAGGGTGGCCGCGATCCTCTTCCACCGCCGCGCCGGCTACTCGGCGAACGGCATGGGCGTGTGGAACGTGCCCGAGGAGCGCATCCTCGAGCTCGGCCCGCTGATGGCCTCGTTCCGCGGTATCTCGCACTGCTACCAGCGCCCCAGCTACGAGGACTGGCGCTACTCGGTGTTCACGATGGCCCACGGGCGCTCGAAGGAGGAGTGCGACGCGATCCTCGATTCGATCGAGGAGCGCACCGGGATCGACGACCGGGCCACGCTCTACAGCTCCACCGAGTTCAAGAAGATCCGGCTCCTCTACTTCACGGACGACTACAAGCGCTGGGAGGCTGAGCACTCCTGAGCCCGAGCGAGCGCACGGCTACTCGCTCGGAGGAGCTGTACCGCCGCGCACTCGAGCTTCTGCCCGGCGGCGTGAACTCCCCTGTTCGCGCCATGCGCGCGATCGGCTGCGACCCGCTCTTCATCGAGAGGGGCGAGGGGCCATGGCTCTTCGACGTCGACGGCAACCGCTACGTGGACTACGTCTGCTCGTGGGGCCCGCTGATCGCGGGCCACGCCCACCCCTGGATCCTGGCCGAGATCCTCGCGGCCGCCGCGCGGGGCACGAGCTACGGCGCGCCCACCGAGGGCGAGGTGGAGCTGGCGGCGGAGGTGGTGGAGCGGGTGCCGAGCGCCGAGATGGTGCGGATGACCTCGTCCGGAACCGAGGCAACGATGAGCGCGATCAGGCTCGCGCGAGCGGCAAGCGGCCGCGACCCGATCCTGAAGTTCGCGGGCGCCTACCACGGCCACGTTGACGGCCTGCTGGCCGACGCCGGGTCCGGGCTCGCCACCCAGGGCATCCCGTCGAGCCCTGGGGTGACGAAGGCGCAGGCGGCGGACACGATCATCGTCCCGTGGAACGACCGCGAGGCGGTGCAACGCGCGCTCGACGAGCGCCCGCCCGCCGCGATCCTCTGCGAGCCGTTCCCCGCCAACATGGGCCTCGTGCCGCCGGCGCAGGGCTTTCTCGAGTTCCTGCGTGCGGGGGCTTCTGCGTCGGGCGCGCTGCTCGTGTTCGACGAGGTGATCACGGGCTTCCGCGTCGGCCGCGGCGGTGCCCAGGAGCGCTCGGGCGTCACACCTGACCTCACGATCCTCGGCAAGGTGATCGGCGGCGGTCTGCCGGCCGCGGCGTACGCCGGGCCGCGCACCTTCATGGAGATGGTGGCTCCTGCGGGCGACGTCTACCAGGCTGGAACGCTCTCCGGTAACCCGCTCGCCGTGGCCGCCGGCCTCGCCACGCTCCGCCTCCTCGACGAGGGCGCCTACGTCACGCTCGAGCAGACCACGCGGGCGCTCGCCCAGGGCCTCTCGTCCAGAGCCATCGAGGCAGGAGTGCCGGCGAAGATCACATGGGCCCCGGGGCTGCTCACGCTGTTCTTCACGGCGGGGGACATCAGCAACCTGGATTCCGTCCGCGCCTGCAACACGGAGGCGCACGCCGCGTTCTGCCGCGCGATGCTCGACCGCGGCGTGTACCTGCCCCCGTCCCAATACGAGGCCTGGTTCCCCTCGCTCGCCCACGGCCCGGAGCACCTCGAGCTCACCCTCGAGGCGGCCGCCCGATCGTTCGCGGAGCTGCGGAGATGAACCTGCTCGCGGACGTCGCGGCGGCGGCCGATCCCGCGCTGCGCGACTACGCGGTCGAGGACCCCGGGCCCGGCCGCTTCAACGGCTCGAGCGGCCTCGGCCCCGAGCGCGCCTTCGTGCTCGAGGCGGTGTACGAGGGCTACCTCCTCCACTACGAGACTCCACGCGCCTTCAGGGGCATGGACGCGGACCTGCGGCTGCTGGCCGGGGACTCGCTTTACGCCCTCGGGCTTGAGCGGCTCGCGGCCAGCGGAGACATCGAGGCGGTGCGCGAGCTGTCAGACCTGATATCTCTGTGCGCCTTCGTGCAGGCCGAGGGGCGGCCGGAGCTCGCCGAAGAGCTCTGGCAGGCCACCACCCGCGCCCTCTCCGGGGACGGGGGTCAGGGGGCCCGAGACGCCCTCTCCAGAGCCTTGTAACGACCGTACTTTTGTTGACTGTAGAGTTCCGCGGGCGTTAAATCCCTCGCCCTTCAAACGTGGCTGATCCCGGTAAGAAAAAGCGCTCTCCGTACACCAAGGACCGTGGTGTCCTTGGCGCATTCGAAGGGGAGACGATCACCCGCCGCCGCTTCGTGACCGGCGGTGCTCTCGCCGCGGGCGGAGTGGCCACCGCGGCCGTCGGGCTGCCGGCGCTCGGCTTCGCTCTCGGACCGATCTTCGAGAAGACGGTGAAGGAGGGCTGGCAGGACGTCGGCCCTGAGG